>DUSQ01000005.1 GCA_012842545.1 Coprothermobacter sp. | reverse complement strand
GGCACGCTCCAGTGGAAGGTAAGATACCCACTACTGAACCTGTAGTTGGACATACTCCAGTGGAAGGTAAGATACCCACTACTGAACCTGTAGTTGGACATACTCCAGTGGAAGGTAAGATACCTACTACCGAACCTGTAGTTGGCCATACTGGGCAGGTAAGAGCAACTGTTGTGTCAAACAGATTTACAGAACAGCACGCTGGCCAAACAGGTCAGAATCCTTTTACACGTCAGGAGAGTAAAGATCGGCCTGTTGTAACACCAGTAAAAAAGCCTAATCAGGGCAATGGTGCGAGCAGGGCCGAACCATCTGAGAAGGTGTCCACTTTTAGTGGGAACGGGATCAGCGCAGCGGTAAGTGTCCTGCCTTTTGGGGCAAGCTTGGGATCCGGAGATGCGATTAACGATACATGTTTAGCTATCAGTAGCGATTTGTTCCAACAGATTATTGAAAAGTTTGGAGAGCATGTTACTGATGCATATGTCCTGAATCCAGAAAAGCCGGATTTAGGACCACTGTTGGTTAAGCTTGTGCCGTCACGGCAAGTGGCTTCCGCAGCTTTGACAGTAGGTGCCTTCCTTAAACTTGGTGCAAAGAACGGTCAAACGTTGACCATATTTCCTGTAATTAGAGAGCTTTCCCAAGACGGAGAGGGATAGCCTATGAAAGCATCCCTTTCGGAGTTCAGCATGGCAGAGCTTATGGGGCTCGCGATGAGAGCCAAAGACAAGGTAGTCATGCTTAAAATGGTCGAGCCTTCGCTGACTGTTTTTTTCGAGGGAGGTGAACCAGTATTCGCTGTATACAGAAAGTTGAGAGGACCTGAAGCTTTTGTTGCAGCAATGTTTGTGACAGAAGGCGAAGTTGAAATAACGCCGGTAGCTACGGAATGCACCATCAGGAACAACCTAAACGCTTCCTTTGAGGAATTGCTTGCTCGATACAATACAGAACAAGCGGCCTTTCTGGAAGCTTCAGCTTTTATAGATTCCGTTGACCGGACGGTCGAGCCAATGGTCATACTAAGTAGGACGCAGACGTTCTGCATACCAAACAAACAGTGGAACGTCATGACTTCACTACTAAAAGGATTATCATTAAGGGAAGCAGCGCTGGATGCCGGTGTGGCTGAATACATGGTAATAGAGACAGTTGCAGATTTTCTTAGGCTTGGAGTTATTTCACTCGGAAGTTACAGAGAGGAAAGTGTCGTGGCCACCGACTCCTTAGCTGGGGTAGGTGTAGTGGGTGAATGTAACCTTGTTGAGGAAGAAGGAGAGCCTACGTCCAGCGATAACCATTGGGTGGAAAAGGAGTTTGAACTCACAGTCACAATGCTTCCCATAATAAGTGACTTCGTGGACAATCCAGAAATTGATGACGATACTATCGTTATCAACACAGACCTTTTTGCTCTCATGACGCAACAATGTGCAGCTTCGTTTTCCCGTTGCCTTGTAGGTAACCCCAATAATGAAAGTGCAAATCCTATTTTAATGAAAGTATATGTGCACAGCGCTGTGGATCAAACAGCGGTAAGCACTGCGGCCCTTTTTAGGCTAAAGGTATGGAGTGGATCAAAGATAAGCGTCAAACCTTTGCCAGATTAGACTCAAACAAAGAAACAGGCAGATTTTTATCAACAGTACTTCCGATAATGTGCATTATGTTTCAAAAGCAAGGGCCCAGAGCCTTGACAAACGGCTCTGGGCCGGATTTTCCTTGTGCTCCGGGTGCTCCTATTCTTGTAGCTCTTTTAACACTTCCTGGAGTTTCTCTTTCATTTCTTTGGCATCAACATAGTTCTTTATGAGAACCAGTTTTTCTTTTGAGCTGGAAAAAGAGCTAGCAAATTCAGGCGAAGTGACTACAATATCAGCACTCTGGGACTTGGCACTGCTTACATCTGAAACGTTCACAGTGGCATTAACACCGAGCTCTTTTAGGACTTTCTCAATGGTCATCTTAAGAACAACACCAGAACCTAAACCCATGCCGCAAACAGCCAATATGGACAGCTTCTTTCTTCCGTTCGAAGACATTCAAAACTCCTCCTATGCTACTGATTTGCTTGTGCGGACCGAAACAACACTGGCAATAGCCAGAAGAATCACGCTTACTAAGATTATACCCACGTATGCTCCGGCAGTTCCCAATCTTGATAGGCTCCCACCTAAAATACCAGCCCAGCAAAAATCAGTATCTCCGAAGGTTGTATTAGCTAATCCAAGATTTCCCATGAAAGAAAGCAGTAGCGCTGGTAAGAACGTTATCAAAAGCCCGTTTACGAAGGACCCCAGAATGGCGCCTGTTAGCCCTCCCGTGGAGTTCCCATAAACACCGGCCGTACCGCCATCAAAGAAATGCGGAATCATGCCTGGAATAATTAGTGCCAATCCCAGAGGTCCTACCAAGAACATACCCACGATTCCACCAATGACGCTGAATATGAAACCTACAACCACAGCGTTGGGCGCGTAAGGAAATACCGTTGGGCAATCAAGTGCAGGGACCGCATTTGGAATCAAGCTCTGAGCAATGCCTTGGAAAGCTGGGACCAATTCCGCCAGTATCATTCTCACACCGTAAATGATGATGCCTATGGCGGCTCCAAATGTCAGACCTTGCATAATTGCATACATAATGTAATTTCCACCCTCGGCGAACTCCTCGAGTACGGCTGGGCCTGCCATTAACGCAAGAAATACATAAATGATGATCATGACAACACTTGTGATGACTAAAGGCTCTTTCAAGAAAGAGAGATTCTCTGGGACCTTTATGTCTTCTGTGGATCTACTCCCCTTCCCCACCAAGCCACCAATAAGTGCGGAAACCAAATATCCCAGTGAATTGTAGTGACCTAAAGCAAAACCAGCATCGTTAGTGAGTTTCTTAGTAAATGGATGCAACAAGGCTGGCATAACGGTGGCTATGGTACCTTGAAGAATGGCTCCCAAAATGATCAAATTTGCCCCTTTTATTCCTGCGCTGCCAATAACCACAGCCAGAACTGTAGCCATGTAAAGCAAGTGATGACCGGTCAGGAAAACGAACTTAGCAGGTGTAATCAAAGCAAATATCAAATTCACTACAAAACCCAGCGCCATTATGGCAGCCACTTCCGTTGCGAAATCCTTCAGTGCAAGCGCTACAATTGCTTCGTTGGTGGGAATTACGCCATGAAGGTTAAAAGCCTCCTTAACCATAACTTCCAGCGGGCCCAATGTGGAAATGACCACACTGGCTCCAGCAGACAGAATCAGGAACCCCAAAATAGTCTTCACTGTACCGCTAAGAACATCGCTAAAGGACTTCCTCAAAGCGACAAGCCCAACAAATGACATCAAACCTACTAATAATGCAGGCTTGCTGAGAATCTCGTTAACAATAAAGTTTAAAACGGACATTGAACGACCTCCTCCTCGTTGATTTTCCAGCAAGAGCTGGTTAGGAACATTATACACTGAACCTTATCACACCTTTAGTGACAATCTTCCGTATTTTGAATGTTTCTAGTGCGCAAGGATAATTATGCCTTCTTTCTTTAACTTTGTGCTATCATTTTCCATAGGAGGTGGTAATGCATGCCGGACATTTCTGAACAGACACTACTTTCTCTGTACAAAACCATGTTTAAAATCCGCTACTACGAGGAAACATTGGGAAAGATCTACTATGAAGGGAAATCCCCCATCTTTGACATCTCTGCTGGTCCCATCCCAGGTGAACTGCATCTTTCCAGTGGCCAAGAATCCTCTGCTGTGGGTGTCTGTGTTCATCTAAAACCAGAAGATGCGGTAGTAGGAACTCACAGAATCCACCATTTTGCTATTGCCAAAGGTGTAGATCTAAAAGCCATGACAGCTGAGATTTTTGGCAAGCGTACTGGATTGTCTGCGGGCAAAGGCGGTCACATGCACCTTTTTGACCCCAAGGTCAATTTTAGCTGCAGTGGCATAGTCGGGGCAAGTTTTCCTCAAGCAGTAGGGGTGGGAATTGCTGCAAGACAGCAAGGTGCTGACTACGTCGCTGTCGCAGTTGGTGGAGAAGGAGCTGCAAACCAAGGCACATTTCACGAATCTCTTAATCTAGCTGCGTTATGGAAACTACCTGTGATTTTTGTCATTGAGGACAACTCATGGGCCGTATCCGTTCCAAAAGACAAAACTACGTCTCTTTCAAGAAATAGTGAGAGAGCTAAAGCCTACGGCATTCCTGGAGTGTATGTGGATGGCAAAGATGTTGTGGCTGTTTACGAGGTAGCAAAAGAGGCTGTTGAAAGAGCAAGAAATGGTGAAGGGCCGAGCCTAATTGAGGTCAAGGTTTACAGACTAAGGGGGCACTTCGAAGGTGATGCGCAGGTTTACAGACCAAAAGAAGATCTCGAACAGGCTATGGCCAATGATCCTGTTAAGTACCTGGAAAATCAGATACTCAGTAGAAATCTACAAAGCGAGCAAGAACTCAAAGAACTGCAAAACGATATCATCGCTGAGATTGACGAGATTATAGAATACGCCAGACAAAGCGAGTACCCCGAACCACAGGAAGCTCTTGAAAATGTTTTCATAGGGGGTGACTAAGATGGCGAGGAAACTACCCATGTACATGGCCATAGCAGAAGCAATTTCACAGGAGATGGAACGTGACAGTTCAGTGTTTGTAATGGGAGAAGACATCGGAGCCTATGGCGGAATTTTTGGAGCTACCACTGGACTTCTCGATAAATTTGGACCAGATCGAGTGAAGGACACACCAATCAGTGAGTCTGCCTTCATAGGAGGTGCACTGGGTGCTGCTTCAAAAGGAATGAGACCAATTGTGGAACTCATGTTTGTCGATTTCTTTGGTGTTACCATGGATCAAATCTACAATCATATTGCGAAAGTAACTTACATGTCCAACGGGAATGTCAAAGTTCCAGTGGTGATCATGACTGCCATAGGAGCCGGGTACAGCGATGCCGCTCAACATTCACAAACACTGTACGGCATCTTTGCTCATGTTCCTGGATTGAAAGTGGTAGTCCCTTCCAATTCCTATGATGCCAAAGGACTCATGATTTCAGCTATTAGAGACGACAATCCTGTGATGTACTTCTTCCATAAAGGACTCCAAGGACTCGGCTGGATGCCTTCTCCCGAAGAAGCAGCTGTTGAAGTTCCAGAAGAGCCCTACACTATCCCCTTCGGCAAAGCGAAGATTGTGCGAGAGGGAAATGATGTTTCTGTTGTAACAGCTTCCAGAATGGTTTATGAAGCTTTGTGGGCAGCAGAAGAATTGGAAAAGGACGGAGTAAATGTTGAAGTCATCGATCTTAGGACACTGGTGCCACTCGATAAGGAGACCATCCTAAACTCTGTGGCTAAGACAGGCAGGTTACTAGTCGTGGACGAGGACTACCTCAGTTATGGATTAACTGGAGAGATAATTGCGTTAGTTGCAGAAAACGCTTTATCTAGCCTTAAAGCACCTCCAAGAAGAATAGCTGTACCTGACGTTCCACTACCCTACAGTAGGCCTCTGGAAAAGTTCGTATTGCCATCAAAAGAAAAGATTGTCAAACTTGTAAAAGAGATGATGTAGGGGGGTTAAGATGACTGAAATAAAAGTGCCCGTTATTAGTACCGAAGAAAAGGTTGGCTATGTAGTTAGATGGTACAAGAACGAGGGTGACGAAGTGAAAGAGGGAGAAGAAATAGCTGAGGTTATGATTGAAAAGACAACACTTCACGTGCAAGCTCCTGCATCTGGTAAGCTGAAAATTACCAAACATCAGAATGAGGAAATTCGCCAAGGAGAAATCATTGGATATGTAGAATAGTAGTTTATCGCAAACATTACAAGTATAAGAGGGGGCTTAGTATCGGCCCCCTCTTATACTTGTACGAATAAGATTTCTTCCACAGGTAGAGTATGAATGAATTCATTGATTATTTTTTCTTTGACTATGTCTAACGTGATGTTTGGTGCATAGTCTGACAAGTTCGCCACTGGAGATCTTTTGCTTTTAACAAAACTATGCTCACCCTGAGGATATTCTTCTTCCCATTTCAGACTCTTTTTAAGCCTGAGTAGGTCTGTGCTGACAAGTAGCGTTGAGTGATAGAAAAACTTATGTTTTGCAACCGCTGTGCTAGAGCCCGATATCTTCCTATCCTCAACAAAAACGCTGGCTCTGTCGTCTACGAGCACAGAAGCTTTGGTCAGTTTTCTGACTGCTTCTGCCACTATATTCGCAATACCCTTTGCTTCTTCTAGAATGTAATGAGAAAAGAGGACATTGTTCTTGTCTTTACACAATGTAATATTGAGATTACCCAAGTCATGGTACACTGTTCCACCACCAGTGAACCTCCTGACTACGGGTATATTTTCTGCATGTACGTAATCCTCATTAACTTCATAGCATGGATTTTGGAATTTGCCCAGAACCACACAAGGTTCGTTCCGCCATAACATAAGTAATACATCGCTTGATTGTTCACAGCATAAGATCTGCTCTTCCACTTCAAGGTTAACAAACGGATCAGTTGAATCATTCTTTAGTATTCTCAGGGCACCCATGACAGCTTATGGCCTGAACAATCCTTTCTGAGCACCCATTTCTAAAGCTTTAGGTATATCAACTGTGAGGGGACCTTCGCAGGAAAGCTCCACGGAAAACTCTGTTCGACGAAATACTTCTATTTCTCTTTCACCATCCAAAGCAATTGTCCCGTCGTCAAGACTAAGTATGAAAGGCTCGTCTTTACGAAGCAGACCATGTTCCTTTACTTCAACTCGCTCAATTTTCCCTGGCGCCATAGGAAACCATACACAATCGCCAGGAGAATCTAATATGGCATAGGAACCATACGGATCATACTGGCTCGATGGGTGCAGAAAGCCAAGTAACGACGAGAACCCAACATTCTCCGGCCGTGCTCTGGAACAAAATACGGCGCTTATAGATTTAGGGTCCCATACGGCTCTTGAACCCACAAAACGTTCCTTAGTAAATGCCACATCAATTAGTGCTAAGTCTTCGCCACCTTCCCAAGAAAGCTTCAAAAACTTCTCCTGATTCGTGATTAGCGTTTGATTTATTTCTTCGGAGGTGAGAACCCAAGCTGCCAGGCCAGCAACAGTTGCCTCTACCATACTAGGAAAAACGTTATTTGTTCCTGTAGATATACTCACGATGGGAGTAGAATCCTTGGGCTCCAAACCTTTGACTGCTGCTCTGTTTGTTCCATCACCTCCTATGACAACAATGGCGTCAACATTATCTTGCATTAGTGAAGCTGCCTTTTGCGTATCAGAGTCTGTAAAAATCGGTTTCATGTCCAGCTGCTTTAGCTCGATTCCCAGCTTTCTAATGCGTTCTGCGGCTCTGTATACGATATTGTAAGAATCAGGCATAAACAGGACAGAATCAAGTCCCATTGTGTTCCATGTTGCCAACAATCTTTCGACAATATTAACTTTTTCTTCGTTATCGAAGACAGAAGCATGCGCAACTAATCTCCTTATATCTCTTCCAGACTGAGGATTGGCAATGATTCCAATGGAATGTCTTTTCATAATTGACAAGAACTCCTTTCAAGCGTAATAAGAAAACAAAGCCATCTTTATTTAAAGAGCTCCAGCTAGTCTAGTGCACTTGTGCTCTCAAAATTCTCTTTGACCTTCTGCAAAAAACGAGCTCCTGGAGCACCATCTACAACTCTGTGATCGACGCTTAATGAAAGTGTCATACTCTTACCAGGACGCACTTCACCCCTCTCAAGCACGATCACATCTCGAATCCTGTTTACTCCGAGAATCGCTACTTGAGGTGGATTGATCACTGGCGTGAATGAATCTACACCTAACATCCCCATGTTAGTTACTGTAAACGTTCCTCCCACGAAGTCTTTTTCCTTTAGTTGGCCTGCTCTTGCTCGCGAGACTATGTCTTCGTATTCCGTTATGAGCTGTGTAATGCTCTTTTTATCAACATCCCTAATAACAGGTGTAACAAGTCCATAAGAGGCATCCACTGCCACACAAATGTTTATGGAGTCATAGATCTTTAGCACATCACCCTCCAGTGTTGCGTTTAGGTTCGGAAAGTCCCTGAGTGAGTAAGCAATCAGTTTCAGCATGATTACAGTGAGGCTAGGATTACCTGAGGTTCTCTCCTTCAAGACAAGCAGATTTGTCGGATCAACATCCATATTAATCGTCACATGAACAGCATTTCTGTAACTCTCTGATAACCTTTCGGAGATAATCCTTCTAAAACCTGTGATTTTTTCCTCCTTTTTAAGCTTTGGGTAAAAGTGATCAACAATATATGCTTGAAGAACTTCCAAGCTAATTTGACCCTTTTCCTGCTCAAGCTGTTGAAGGTCGATGTCATATTGATCTGCAATGGCTTTTAAGTCCATCATGAAGCATCCCTCCCCTGTTGGTTCATTAAACACCACTACTATAGAATGCGTATGGACATTATAGCACCGGGATGCAATAAAATACACCTTTTAAAAACTATATTGTTGGCCTTTTCTCTTTCTTCTCAGGTCTTACCGATCTTCCTCTGTATAAAGTTTTGAATAACTTTGCGAATTGGATAAGATCGGTATCCGTTCCTTTGAGTCCATTCAAGCCATTACGGGCGACTCTAAAAGAAACTGCGCTGTTTCTGTTACCGTCCCTTAGCAAGGTCCGACCATCAGCAGTTAAAGGGGCTTTAACCACCGAGATTATCAAAGCAAAAGTGGGTAAGAAAAACCACAACCAAAGAACGGAAGTTGCATGGAAGAAGTAAAAGGGCACCCAACCCAGCAGACTTATGACCCACATCCACAGACTTAAATTGTTAAGCACATTCTCAATATCCCACCTGACATAAGGCTCACTGCTTTTGATGACCCATAAGAAGAATTTCTCACGTAAGGAAAATGCGAAATCTGCTAAATCTCCCGCAGTTGCCGACGATCCGATCATGTCGAATACTGGATGCCCGACAGATTCGTTGCTTTTTCGAACCAATGACAGTTGAGCATCCACGTGTTCAAGTGTGAACGTACCATTCTCCAAAAGGAACAACATATCAGCGAGTATTAAATCCTCACTCTCTCTTCTGTTTCTAACGAAAGCATACAATGAAGGCCAATAGTTCATAATCATATTATAGTAGAGTACCGTACCAGACGATAAGAAAGCGTGGGTCAAAAACAATGGTTTACATAGGTTTACACCTCAACATAAGCGACGG
>DUSQ01000038.1 GCA_012842545.1 Coprothermobacter sp. | reverse complement strand
TCAGGCAAAGACAATTGGGCGCTTACTGACGAAGCGATAGATAAGGTTGCTGTTATAAGGCTTGATGTAACTGAACTTTCTTGTAAAGAGCATATATAGACTCTCAAAATCTGCTTGTGTATGCATTACAGATTAAAGGTATAGGGTAACTGGTGGGCCATATTGCACATGATCTGTACAAAGCGAAAGCTGCAATAATGTTTGTTACGAAATAGTTTGGATTATAGCCAAAAAGCGGTGGGGCAAGGGCCTAGCTGGAGAAGTTACAAAGTCCATGATTAATGAAGCTCAAAAAGCAGGCATATGAAATGTCTTGTAATTGAGTGTGATCGAAGGCAAGAAGCAACCAAAAGAATCGAAGTCAAAAATGGTTTTATGTATGAAGGGGAAGCTGACGGCTTAGATGTTTATAAACTCGAGCTATAGCTTGTTAAGTAGGAACGATCGTCCGCCGAAGAGTCAGCTATTTAGACTAATTCACTTGCTCCGAGCTGCTACATGTTGGTACATTTTGCTGTTTGTAACATAACCTACTAATTCAATGAATCCCTGTGATGACGCATCATTCTTACTGGTTGCGCTATGGTCATATCTTATTGAATGTTTCGCCTTACGAAAGGCTAAGTGTGAATGCTGCTTTCAAGCTCATAAACCTTTTTGTTCATGTCTAACACCGCAGCGTCATTGCGCCATCTGTCAAAAAACTCAGCGTTTCTTTTTTGAGTTATTCTTAGAATGTGGCTAAGGTAAGAAAGAAGCTTATATTATCCTCTTTGCTGGTTTGTGGAATAGTCGTTTTACTGGTTGTGAGTACGTGGGAAGGTTTAGTGATTAGGCGTTATACTCTTAACTCAAAGAAGTTAACAAATCCAGTCAGGCTATTGGTGCTCACGGACTTGCACAGCACCATGTACGGCAAGAATCAATCAATTCTACTTGCAAAGATAAGAGAGTTGAAACCAGATCTGGTTCTACTGGTAGGTGACATTGTGGATGACAAAAGGCCCATGGAAGGTGCACTGCAGCTCTTACAGGCATTAGGTAGTGAATACCCCTGTTTTTACGTTACTGGCAATCACGAGTTTTGGTCTGGGAAAGCGTATGAGATAAAGGACTCTATACGCTCTTTCGGGATTACAGTGCTTGAAGGTAACTGCAAAACTGTCGAGGTACAGGGACAAAGAATTCAAATTTGTGGGGTAGATGATCCAGATGGTTTTGAGGAGGAATCATTCTTTAGAACAGAGATATCTCCTGGGTGGGACCAGGAGTTGGAGAAGTGTGAAGCGCAGTTGGATGCTGGTGCCTACTCGATACTGCTTTCACACAGGCCAGAACGCGTTCAGTACTATGCTCAGATTGGTTTTGATTTAGTGGTAGCTGGGCACGCTCATGGAGGGCAAATCAGAATACCCGGCCTCTTGAATGGATTGTACGCACCTAATCAGGGCTTGTTCCCTAAGTATGGAGGTGGATCTTACGACCTTGGCGGTTCTACAATGATTGTGAGCAGGGGATTAAGTAAAAGTATTCTTCCACGTGTGTTCAACCCGCCAGAAATTGTAGTAGTGGATTTAGAAGCAGGCGTGTAACTCTGAGTCTTCTACGCTTCCACAGACGTGTCATGATGGTGACTTAGGCAGTGTTCGTGGATGTGTTCCAATGGTTCGTGGGTGTGAACATGCTTATGCCAGCCCCAAATAGCCTTCTCGTGTGAATGGTTGTGATGGCCATCATTGTGTCGGTGCCAATGATTATGGGTAACTGCCAGGTGGCTGTGTGGGTGCACGTGACCTTCCGTGGATGCGAAATATGTCCCAATAATCATGACTGGAAGCGCAATGAAGAAAGAGCTATTCGGCGGTACCCCAAACAGGATAAAGGAGATGATAACCCCAATAAAAGGAGCCACGGCATAAAAAGCACTGGTCCTAGCAGCACCAAGATGCCTCTGAGCTGAGACGTAAAAATATATGCTGAGCCCGTAAGCAAAGAAACCGAGTACTAGTGCATATATTAGGGAAGAAAAATCGCCATGAACTTGACCAAGGGAAGCGGCAATCAAGAGCGATCCAAAACCTGAGCCGAATCCTTTCAAGACTACTACTTGCATGGGATCTCTTACAGACAGCATGCGTGTGCAATTGTTCTCCAGGCCCCAGCAGACAGTGGCTCCTAAAACGAACAAAGAACCAACAGAGAAGGTGTATGTTATACCCGGTTCCATAGACAGAAGAGCACAAGACGCAGTTATGAAGGCAATTCCTATCCAAAGTCTATTGGTAATGGATTCTTTGAAAAAGAGCAATGCAATAAGGGCGGTGGCGACGATTTCGAAATTACCAAGCAGTGAAACACTGGCCGCAGAAGTCTTCTGGAGTCCTACCATTAGTAGTATGGGAGCCGCTATGTCTAACGCGATCATTGCTGCTACAAAAGGAAGATCTCTGCGCGAAATTCTTTCTTCGTTTCTCTGGCTTCCGCGCGCGTTTCTGAACCACATTAAGCCAAGAACGCCAATGCCTGCGCCCAAATAAAGCAAAGCTGCCATGAAGGTGGGCGAAAGACTACCAAGCAGCACTTTAGACAAAGGGGCACTTATGCTATAAAGAGCAGCGGCAAGAATAGCAAGCAATATAGCTTTGTTCAGTGTTTGTTTCACACGCAAGCAACCTCCTTAGGTAGGCAGTGAGTTGTAGAAACTCCTCAGAATTGATTATATGCTCTTTTTTCTGCTGATCTGCGCGTGTGCCCAGGGGCTCTTCGAAAACGGAGTTTAAGAAGACCCGTTATGTGGGTATAAATCCTTTAAATGAAAGGGGGTCGGCCCAGTGGCAGAGAAGAACAAATTTGAAGAAGTGGTTGATTACGTGGAGCTGAAGTTTACGGAGCTAAAAATGCTTGCCTCGGAAACAGTAGAAGATGAAATAAAGGCGCTTCAAGATGTGGTGAAGTTCTCTCAGCGCAAGCTGGAACAGTCCAGTGGTGAAATAAGGGAAAAAATCCAGCAAGTAATTGACTTTGCCGAGGAGAAGATTGAGCAGCTGCAGGCTAAGACCGATTTGAGCAGTGACGAAGTCAAGCAGCTTACTGCGTCGTTAGCTGAGCAGATGGACGAGCTCATCGATGAACTGAGGCAATCGGACGTTATGAAGAAGGTAGGAGATGTTGCAAAGACCGTAGGTGATCTGTTGGGCACCATTGGCAAGAAGGTTGGAAAGAGTGCTTCTGAACTTTCTCGCACTATTGCCCTGCGAACAGACCTGAGCAGGCTAAATTCAAAGCGCAGAGAACTCATTATTCGGATTGGTGAATTAGTTCATAAACGTCTGAGTGAGACAGGTAGCTTAGTGCTCACTGAGGAACTGCTTAAGCTCTCTAAAGAAGTGGAGAAACTGGAAAAAGAAATTAAAGCGAAGAAAGAAGAGCTTAAGCGGGTTGGAAAGGAAGAGAATCTCACAGAAGAGCAGATAAATACTATGATTAAGGAAGCAGACCAGGGGTAACAATATTTTGATATATTATAATTGAGTGTGAAGGAGGGGATGCTAAATGCATGAAATGACAAAGAAGTTCCTGGAAGACGCCTTCGCCGGAGAATCCATGGCTCACATGAGGTATTTGATTTTTGCCGAGGATGCCGAGCAGAAGGGACTTAAGAAGCTGGCAAACCTGTGGAAAGCCATTGCTTACGCAGAGTTTGTCCATGCCAAGAATCACTTTAAAGCACTGGGCAAGTTTGGTGAAGTGCCTGCGAATTTGCAGATGTCTGTGGACGGTGAAACCTTTGAAGTAAATGAGATGTACCCCGTGTACAACAATGCAGCTGATTTCCAGGGTGAGAAGGAAGCTGTAAGGACTACTCATTACGCTCTGGAGGCAGAGAAGATTCATGCCGGTATGTACACTAAAGCATTGGATCTGGCTAAGCAGGGCAAGGATTACGAAGCCGAGAAGATTTTGATCTGCCCGGTATGTGGTTATACCGTTGAAGGTGAAGCCCCTGACAGATGCCCAGTCTGCGGTGCACCAAAGGAGAAGTTCGCTGAGTTCAGTGTGTAAGGGAAACAAAGCAGTTTTCGTTGGAACCAGTGGTTACAGCTACAGCCACTGGAAAGGCACGTTTTACCCCGAAGATGTAAAAGGGGAGCAGATGCTCCCCTTTTATGCTTCAAAGTTCAATACGGTGGAGATAAACAGTACCTTTTATCACATGCCACGGCCGGGTACGGTGGGTAAGTGGTTAAAGGGCCTACCTGATGATTTTGTTTTCTCGCTTAAGGCTAATAGAACCATAACCCACGTAAGGCGATTGTCCGATGTAGGCGAACTGGTAAATGAGTTTTACGCGGCTGCCACCATGCTTGGAGATAAGTTGGGTGTTGTTTTGTATCAGCTTCCTCCTTCTTTCAAAAAGGACTTAGCTCTGCTGAAAAGTTTCTTGGAGCTGGTTGACGAAAAGCCTGGAAAAAAAGCGATTGAACTGCGCCACGTCACATGGGTGGATGATGAGGTGTTTGAGGTGTTAAAGCAGCACAATGTGGCTTTTGTGGTTAGCCATGGAGATAATTATCCACTTGTGACCACGCCCACGGCGGATTTTATGTATGTGCGGCTACATGGTTATCCTGAGCTCTACCGATCTAGCTATTCTGCGGAGGAGCTCCATAAATGGGCAAACCTTATTCAAACAAGGTTGGAGCAGGGTAAGAGCGTTTATGTTTACTTCAACAATGATGCGCAGGGCCACGCCGTGGAAAACGCTTTGACGCTAAGGAGTTTTATTGCCTCCACTGAGCAATAAAAAAATTCCGTGCGTTTTAAGGTGCCTGTCCGCTTTGGTACTGGTACTGGTACTTGTGCTATGGGAGCTCCCCAGTAGTTTACGTTTCATGCAAAATGTGACGATCTCGCAAGGCGTTTATGAAGAATTGAGCTCTCTTAAGAACGCTGTTGCAGAACCTGAAAACACACTTGTTGTAGCCAGACATGGACTTGAATATTGGGCAGGCTGAGTACTGCATGTGGATGCTGCTCAGACCATGAGTGCTAATGCCAATATGAATGGTTATTCCACGGTACTTTACCTACAAGAGAAAAACAGTGGCATGAGACGTTTTCAAGGAGGCGTTGGCGGGGCTGTTAATCCTGGTTATGGTGCACCAAGCTGAGGGTTGGTAGGGGCTTATGGGTTTTCACCAGACAGCTTTCAGGGGACTCCGCAAATGCAGGATCCAGGGATTAGTGCCAACAACGCTCCGCCTACGCCAGGCCCTGGCGGACAAATGGGCGGGGAACTGGAAGGAACGCAGCAGCTTGACCTTGGTAGTGCTACGCTGGTCTACGATGGGTCCTACATTAGCGTGTATGAAACTGATCAGGCTCATTAGAACACCTTGTGATTCTTGAAAGGTTAACATTGCGCCCACTTGCTTGCTGCTATAATCCTAAGAGTGAAATCTTATCTGGTGTATGATTCTGGAATTGGTGGTGCTTGGTTTTCTCTTGAGTTGCTCCAGCGTAGGAAGGCGCATCGTGTTGTGTTTTATGCTGACACTCTGAACTTTCCTTTGGGACTAAAATCAGAAACGGAGCTTTACAAAGTACTTGACGACTTTTTTCGTTATGCAGCTAGTATAGCAGGCACACCTGGGAATGTGTTTGACGGCATGTTTTTGGCTTGTAACACCATAAGCAGTGTGTATTTACGATATTGGCCCGTGTTTAAGAAAAGAGTTGCTTTTCCCATTGTCCACACATATGCTTATCACAACGGTCTTATGGGGCTGGAGAAACCACTCATATTAGCTACTGAGGCTACGGTGCGTGCTCGCATTTACACTTATTTCACAGCTGGTCGAGGGGTTGAGGTATCTGCTACAGATCTCATTGAGGCCTTGCAAGAGGATGATACAGAGCGAGCTGAAAAGATGGTGGAGCAAATAGCCTCTTTTGCGCGTAAAGAAAACTTTTCTCATGTGGTGTTGGGGTGTACTCACTTGAGTGAGGTGGGGGAACTATTTGAGGCAAAAGGGCTTGCAGTGTATGATCCCCTTGCGCACATATTAGGAAAGCTGGAATCTGATAATGATGACGACTTGGATGTAAATGGGCAGTATTTGATCCTTCATGCCACGGGCGATAATGCCGATGTGGTAAACTATGTGAGTAGGAAGGCTGCACTTCTACCCGAGGAGGTCTTGCTAAATGCCGATTGATAATGTTTACGTCTTTTATGGGTTATGGAGCATTGCCATTGTTTTAATTGTCGTTAATGTTTGGCTTTTAGTCCGACTCTCAAGAATAAAGGGTTTTGAGAACCTTAGTCATCAAGTCGATAACATACTTCGTGATCTGGAAGATGTAAAGTGGCGGGTAGAATCGCTGGAAAGTGAAGAAGAAAAGGATTTTTATTACAGCAAAGTGGTGCGGTATGATGCTTTTCAAGATGCCAAAGGGCGTCAAAGTGGTTCCATGTTGGTGCTCAATAGAAAGGGTACTGGGTTTATAATCACCATAATAAACAGCCGTGATAGATCAGCCACTTTCTTAAAAGAAGTGGTAGAGTTTAAACCGATTCAAGCTTTATCACCAGAGGAGCAGGTGCTATTGAATGAAGCCAGAAAGACTTAGTGGGGAAGACAGTAAGGCTGTAATTCTAAACTTGGTTTTTAATCAAAGAAAGATTGAGCTACACTTCACTCGCCGAGGTTACAGGTGGTTGTGCAGGACGTTATTGGTAATGTTTTTGGTTCTGGGGGTTACGTTTTTTCATGTTCAACAAAGTAAGGGTTTGGCTGCTTTGACCCTGCAAAAACAGGACGTGCAGCAGACCAAAGAATTGGTGGAGC
>DUSQ01000037.1 GCA_012842545.1 Coprothermobacter sp. | reverse complement strand
CGACCGCTTCTTCCTCTTCTTCCTGTCCCCGGTTTTTCACCTTTCGGTGTTCTGCTTTATGACACCTCGCTCCCGCGCTGTGCCTCACCGTGCCTATCTCACTATAGGCAGGCATTGTTAAGTATAACCAGTTTTGGTAAACTAAGTCAATACTATACGTTCGTATACCATATATAATATACCCCGCACAGTTACTTTCTATTCTTCAGCCGATAAAAGCTCCGCCCCTCTCTCTTTATTTCCTCAATGTCTCCCTGCTCTACCAAGGGTGGCAGCAAAACCTCAAGCAGTTTTTGCGGGTCAGTCACCTTCAGCCGACGGCTACTCCAAATGGGACCAACCACCAGGCCATTCAGCCAGGTGCACATCTCTTCCATAGTAGCCTCCCGTTGTTTACGAAGCTTGCCAAGTATGGTGCTCCTAGCTTTTATTAGAAGCTCCCGTTCCAATTGCTTCGGTAATTCTTTCTCTTTTTTTACGCCCCACAAAAAAACCAAAACACCACATAGAGCGCTTAGCAAAATAACCTTTAGAATTTCGCTCATTTTCTATCCCTAAAAGAAATGAAATCAGCATTGTACAGGTATTTCATAAAAGTTGTTAGTCGAGGGTAAGTAGGAGATACTTTTTCACCAAGTTCTGCTTCTAAAAGCCTTCCAATTTCGGCGATGTCTTTCTCTCCATCTATGAGCATCCAAACACATGAACCAATCTCGTCTAAATCCACTGTGATCTCAAGTGGCGTTTTAAAAAGACGATGCATTAACTTGTCATACCAATGATTTCGGTAAATCTTTAGCTTTATTAATCCTTCTTCTTCTACCCAATTCACATGAGATCTCTTGACTGGTATAAGCTCCAAAGCATTCTTTTTTGCCACTCCAACAAACCCCTTTTAAGAGAAGCGAGGGGCTTACTATGTCCCCTCGCTTCTTCACCTATTATTCTCCAGTACTTCTCGGTTTTCTGAACGTGTAGTAAATCAGTGTCACCATTACCACTACAAATATCGCCAACGCACCCCAAGAAGACCACAACGGTTCTTCAAACAGAGCGACTTTTACCCCAAAGTACGCCAGCAGTGCCAGGATTAAACCCATGAGTGCTTCCCCTGCAATGAGCCCTGAACCGTAGAGCACCCCTACTTCGACCTTCTCTTTTTGCTCTTCGGGATTCCTTCTTGTCATCCTCTCCAAAACACCTCTGATTAATCCTCCTACCATGATAGGAGTAGAGAGATGGATGGGCAAGTAAAGTCCGATAGCCACAGGTAAAACCGGTATTTGCAGAATCTCCAACACAATAGCAAACACTATGCCCAAAATGACCAAGACCCACGGTAAGTTAGCACTGAAGACTCCTTCTATGATCATTTTCATCAAAGTGGCTTGAGGTGCTGGAACCTCTGGAGTCCCAAATCCCCATGCCTGATTTAGCACTATCAGCGTGAACCCAATTACTGAAGCAGAAGCTACCACACCAATGAGTTCTCCCACTTGCTGACGCCAAGGAGTTGCCCCCAGCAAGTATCCTGTTTTCAGGTCTTGAGATATGTCGCCAGCCACAGCACTGGCTGTACACACGACTGCACCAACTGCTAACGCTGCCATCATACCACTCAGCCCAGTCCAACCAGTTACTCTCATCACTATGGCGCTCAGCAAAACTGTGGCAATAGCCATGCCGGAAACGGGGTTAGAAGAACTGCCAACCATCCCCACCAACCGGGAACTTACAGTCACAAAGAAAAATCCAAAAATGGCAACAAGCAGTGCTCCTAACCACCCCACTGGAATCTGCGGTAGTACAGCCATGAGCACAATCATGGCTACCACACCAACCACTAGTACGGTAGGGCTTAAGTCCATATCAGTTCGCACCTTTTCTCCACCCTTTTGGCCATAACCCTTCATGGCCTCTTTAAAGGAGCTAAACATCAGCGGCAGTTCCTTAATCAAACTTATGAGACCTCCGCACAGCATTGCACCAGCGCCAATGTACCGAAGATAATTACCCCATAAGCCCCAGTAGTCCAACTCTCCAAGGGGAACCGAACTAGGGAACAGTGGCACAGTTACGGACTCGCCGAAGAACGTTATCAGCGGGATAATCATGAGCCAGCCGAAGATAGCACCTGCAAACATGTACGATGAAATCTTTGGCCCAACAATAAATCCAACGCCTAACAGAGAAGGCAGGACATCCATACCGATGGCAGCATTTTTAATGCCCGGTAGAGCCCATTCAATTTCCGTGGGGAAAAGCTTCATACCATCTCCTAGGTACTTGTAAATAAATCCAATTAAGCCACCTACGGTGAGATAGTATGCCCCTGTCCCACCTTCTTCGCCAGCCTCCAGTACTTCAGCACAAGCAACTCCCTCCGGGTATGGAAGTATTCCATGCTGACCTACAATGAGATACCGCCTAATAGGCACCATAAACAGAACACCTAACGTGCCACCTACGAAAGTAATCAATCCCATGACCCAAGGGCTAGGATTTTGTCCCCACATGAAGAGAGCTGGCAAGGTAAAAATTGCTCCAGCTGCAAGTGCCTCTCCAGCAGAAGCAATTGTTTGAACCATGTTGTTCTCAAGTATGGACTTCCTTCGCAGAAGTCCCCTGACGATAGCCATGGAAATTACAGCAGCTGGTATAGAAGCGGATATGGTCATCCCTACTCGAAGTCCCAGGTAGGCATTAGCTGCCCCAAAGATGACAGATAGCAGAGCGCCTAGAACCACAGACAAGACAGTGAATTCAGGCATTACCTGCTCAGACGGAATGTAGGGTACATAAGTCTGCCCTTCCTCTAATTTGTAAGCCCCCTCAGGTAATCCCTGCTTTGCCAAGGTGATCACCTCCCAAATTGTTTATAATAACTTATTCTAACATTCTAAGAACGATCCTTGAGTTTTCTAACTCTCCAGTACTTTTTGAAGTACGTACCCCACAAAGGAACAGACCACTGAAAGTGCTATGGCAAGGATTAAGACCATAAAGAAGGGAACTGAAAAGAAAAACGTGTGCACCCACAGAACAGACAAAAACGTTACCAAGAATGACCTCCAGAAGAGCGAATCGGCCCCGGAACCAAAAGGAAGCAGCAAAGCAAGTAACATGAAAACCATGGGAATCGGAAAAACATTGTAAAGCTGGGCTCCTTTTTCCGAAAGGACAGCTAGCTGTGTGAAGTCCAAGGTGTCAAGTGTGACAAACACAGTCAAGTACCCAAGTACCCAGAGAGCCAGTATGAGAAGCGTCCACATCCGAGACCAAGAGTGATGTATGTCTTTGAGTAGCAAGCCAAAACTCATAGAAACAACAAGAGCAATGAGGACAACATTCACTGGCAATACCCATACAAATGTTCCTTCGAATGCCATACTTGAAAGCATTAGCCAAAGAAAAGCAACGCTCATAACGAATCGGTTATCCCGGAAGACAAAATCACTGCGGCCTATAAGTTTCCCATCTTCTCTTCTTTGCTTCAGGACGAATCTCATACATATGAAATGAACCAACAAAGCTGCTAAGGAAAACAGAAGCCACACAAGTAACATCTTCCACATATCAACTAACTCCCTTCACCGAAGAATACATAACTGGCTAAAATGGCGATGACAAATGGGATAAGCATATTAATTATATCCAGCTTCACATTAGCCCAAGTGTTTGTTGCGTTGAAAACATTCTCGATGGCGTACAAGGCTCCGCTACCACCATAAAGATTAACGGCCATTTTTGATGCAAAGCCAGTCAAGACCCCGCCGAACACCAAGATAACACTGAGGACCTTGGAGAGAACACCTTTTTTGCCACTTTGCAAGGCAATCTGATAGCATAAACCGACTAACGAGAATAACATGTACACCCTTACTATGGCCACAGTGGACGCTGTTATAAACATGGAAGCCAAACCAGCCGCTTTGAAAAGAAAACCTACCGAAGGAGGAAGACCGCTGGAGATGAAAGTTTGTGCAACCGGAACAGTAACGTTACCTAATAAGGCCCAGGGAAACGCTATCAATGCCAACAAAGCAAACTCAAAACTACCACCCCGAGGTGGTGCAAAAAACAAGGAGTACAGCACAATGAAGAAGAAATAGAAATCCGTTTCCACAGGTTCCGATTTGCCCAACACACTTAGCACATATGCAATGGCCGGTATGAGGCCAATAAGCCAGAGTACTTTATCCAAGTAAGAAGGTGTTAAACGCACTTCGAACGTTGGATACCAAAGGAAGAACACAAACATGTACGAAACAGACACAGAGAAGGCTCTGGAGAAAATCGAAGAAAGGTTTCTGGAACTAAACACGATCAGGGAAATAGATACTACATCCAGTAGCACAGCTAAGTTCCTGGTAAAATCGGTGTTGTTTGTAAAGTCGCTGCCTCTCTGAGCCATTTTTTCAGGTAACAGCCACCATAGATTTGGCTTCTGCGGTTCATTCACAGCTAAATAGGTCCTAAACGCTGTTGATCCAACCAAAAGGATAACGCCTAGCCAAAATGTCCATGGTATTCTCTTTTTAGAAAGCAAGAAAAGAGATAAATAGGAAACGCAAAGCAGCAGAACACCGAACCAATACGTGGTCCTAAACAACGGTACCAACCAAAGAGCTCCAAGCGCTATAACCAGTAGAAACCTAAAATCCTTCGACTCAAAGAGCTCCCAGAACGCAACAACTAAAGACGGTATAACCATCAAAAAATCCATAAACTCGGCCTCCTTAGAAAAGAGATTGTTCTACGTACAAATAAAGGTTAGCCAAACCTGTGATGTCGTAGTAGTTATGTCGCAGAACTTTTTCTAAACTATCCCAATCCCCACCCAGTAGAAACTCCTGGTAGTACTGCGGTACAAAACGAGAAGGAACATCGTCAAATCGTTCTATGCCAAGCAGGTGCTTCTCCAAATACGACTGCTTCAAAGAAGGTAACTTACCCTGGAACTTTCTCTTTGCTGTAAGGTACAAATCCACGTGGACTTTTGGAGTAAACTGCCTTAGCCCATGGTGAAGGAGCCTTTGATTTATAAAAGGAACATCAAAGTTCGCACCATTATATGTCACCACCTCAGCGTCCTTGGTAAGTTCCAGGAAGCGGATCAAAAGCTGCTTCTCCCCCTCTTCTTTGAGTAGGAAAAGCTGCGTAGCTTTTGGCTTTTGCCCACCTTCTAATAAGCCAATAACTGTTAGCGGAGTTCCAACTAAGGAAAGTGTTTCAATGTCTAGAAACACTTTCGGTGTCCAGATGTCGTTATTAACTTCGTAGCACCTTTCAGCAAATCCGTCAAATTTAAGCTCCGACAACACCGTCATGTGTATATGATACAATGAAGTTCGTTATGTGGCTTGCATTTTTGTTTTTCGTTGCTGCGTTCAACAGCTTTCACAGACAAAAATTCGTTACGTGCGTTGCTTTGGCTTTAATAATTTTAGGATATTTGTATCCTGGTGCTTATTTTCCATTTGTTGATCTGGGGTTATTGGCCTTATTGTGGATCCAAAGGCCTACTCGTATACTCGTGGGAGCCATTGTTTCTCTGGTAGTGACGGTCTTCACTTTTTCCTTAATGCCCTACAGTACTATTCCTGCTTATCTATCCTACTCTCATTATTTTTTGTCTTTAACACTATCCCTTTGTTTTTCTGAGGACTCCCTAGTTGGCATGGCAGTGCTAATTTCTGTGTTCAACAACCAAATTGCTGTTGGAATCACACTGTTATATGATCTAGTAACAGGTTATCAAGCTCTTAAGAAGGCTGGTCTTCTTCCGAAATCTCTCGTTCGATAAGTACTTTGTCAATACGCTTGTTAGTAACGGAAAGCACTGTGAACTTCGTCCCATCTAGTCTAAACTTCTCACCAACCTCAGGAAAATGCTGAAGCTGCAGCAGAACAAATCCTGCAATGGTATCTACTTCCTCCGCTTCCAGATCAAGATCCAGAACGTCGTTCACATCCCCTAACGAAACATGCCCCAAAACTATGGCTTTTACGTAGTTATCAGATTTCTCCACGATGCGTATGGGTTCTTCTTCTTGATCGTACTCGTCACGTATTTCGCCCACAAGCTCTTCTAAGATGTCCTCCAAGCTGACTACGCCAGCAACAGCACCATATTCATCAACTACCACAGCTAAGTGATTGCGTAAACGCCTCATTTGAAAAAACACCTCATTTATCATTTCTGTTTCAGGAACAAACAGTACATCTCTTTTTATACTTTCTAAACTACCCTCATGATCACCTTGTACGTGCAATTTCATTAGGTCTTTAATATGAACCACACCAAGAACGTTATCCAAAGAACCATCACACAATAACGCCCTTGAGTAACCAGAATCTAACATGAGTTTTAGCGCATCGCTGACATTGACGCGCTTATCAAGCCAAAAAACGGCAAGTCGGGGAGTCATAATTTCTCTAACAGCAGTGTCGCTAAACTCCAGCACCGATTTAATCATTTCTTCCTCTTCCTGAAGAAACTGCCCCTCAGACCTACCTCTTTCTACTATCTTTAACAACTCCTCATCGGTAACTACCTTTGTGTACTCCAAACTCCCCACACCAACCAAGTTCAGTACTGCTTTCTGGACACTGGACAGAAACCAAACAAAAGGATACAGAACATAAAGTGTTCTGGCCAAGTTAACTAGCGCCCAGGGGGCAAAGAGATCCCTGTACCTAACAGCCAAAGACTTTGGTATGAGTTCTCCGAATATGATAGACAAGAAAGACACAAAAGCCGTGATAAGCACCGCTGCTACAGTGGCACTGTTAGGAATGCCCAATCTATGCAGTGTCTCGCTAAACGGCCCAACCCAATCCAATGCAGAGAAGGACGACATAAGGAAACCAGCAAGGGTCACACCGATTTGTACCGAGGAGAAAAAGAATGTGGGGTCATCCAGAAGTTTCTTTACAAGGCCGCTTCTTGCTCTGGGTCCTAAAACTTCTTCAATATCATCTTTGTCCATGGAAACAACCGAGATTTCGGTTGCAGCAAAAAAAGCGTTTATCACTACTAGGAAAAAGAGAACCAAAAAAACGTTCATTTCTTATTAGTCCCCTTCATTATTACCCACGGAAGTAAACTGTTCTCCAGTCAGCTCCCACAGGTCTTTCTTCCACTTCTGTGTCCATGACCATGCCTTCTATGTAGGTTGTATGGAGCAGGACTGCAGTGGGATCAATAATCATAACGTCAGGCACGGTCACACTGTAGTTCTCAGCCGACCCTTGCCTCTGAGGAACAAAAGCCTCACTGAACACCTTGGCATTTACATCGTTGAACAACTTCTCCAACCTCACATCGAAAGACTTAACGTCAAACCCAAAAGAAGAAACAACATCTGGACCCCAGGGCAAACTTGCTCTGGAGTAATCATCCTGAATGGCCAACCTGACAGCATCAAGAGCACCCTTGTTTTTAGCAGACATCCTTTCTAATGCTTCTAAAGCGCCAATGGTTCTCTTGAAAGAGTTATAAGCAGCACTAACCGCCAAAGGACTGACGTCCCTTGTTATGGGCTCCACAGATTGAGGATATCGTTGGAGTAATTCCAGGTAACCAAGAAGAACATCCACATCCAAAGGTAGGTAACGATGATTTTCATCTACAGGATTCCATGGAGTATTAATGGAACCCCACCAAAGCCCCATTTCGCCAGTTTGTGTAAAGTACAACGTCTTGGCTCCGCAAGCTACAAGGTTAGCTCCACCAAAACACGGGCCATTAACCACAAATTCGAATCCCTGCTTTAGCCTGTATAAATGATCTACTATGCGGAAACCAAGCTCAGGACGCAAAGAGGTAGCAGAAAGGGAAAGAATCAGCGGACTTGTTCCTCTTTGTGCAGCCCCTAACAAATATCCCAAAATATCATCGCCCACCTCCGTTTGCGGGCGCACAAAGACCACCACAGGCCATCTGCCCATGGTTTCACCAATTGTTTTTACTATGTCGCACAATAAATGATAACTTTCACTATCCATTATCTTGTCAAAATTATTATATCATGATTGCTACTGACGAAAGAAACCCACTTCTCATTCCATGAGAAATTGAGTACTTTTACCCCAGAAAACCATGTGCCGTCTGAAGAGTAAAGGTATTCTTTGCCTTTAACAAAAGGCATATGCTCAGGCACCTCGAACTTTGGGTCAGTTATCTCCTCACCTGTGATGCAGTCCCAAAAAACAACACCTTTATCAGTCAAGAATACCAAATTGTTCCCACTAACATCTACAAGGATTCCAGGAGGTTCATGAACCCATAACCAGGCACCGTTATCTTTATAAGACCAAACCTTTTTCCCCGAGAAGACAAAGCCGGAGTCACTCTTGTACCATGTTCCGGAAGATTCTGGTGCCTTCAAAGTCCATATGAGCCAGCCAAACTTGATGTTGTACTGGCTAACGGAAGTAGCCGTGAAGCCCAACATGGACTCATCACTGGCTATTTTAACGTCTGTAAAATCGCCCACAGCTGTTCTCAAAACCGTACCAGTGGACATGGACTTGCTCAGCACCACAACATTCCCATCTAGGGAATACTGGAGCTCAGGACTCAATGAACTTGTAGATACTGTGGGGAGAGTGATGCTCCCTGTATTAGTAGAAACAGCTGACCACATGGGTATTGAGATGTAATAATTCCCATCCAAGGGTGACAATGCTCCTTCTCGATAAGCCAATGTGATAAAGTCGTGCTCACCCACGTAGAGCGGCAACACAGCGCCGTTGATCATGACCATGGCTTTTCCGGAAAAGGATGGGAGCCACAAGTACTCACCTTTTGCATTATAGGTGCCTTCCGAGGTTTTTACAGCGAAATAGGAATTGGGTGGACCATAAAGCAATAGACCTTGAGCTGTAAAACTTACTCTGGCGTTTTCTTGCGGTCTTACATAAACCTCCTGTTTCATAAGCACCTGGCCGCGGTACTGGGCTTCCACCACATGCCGTCCTGCAGCGATGGTACCCGACTCAAAAGGTTTACCATCAACAAAAACAACAAAATTGGACGGAGCGGAGACGGTTAACTTGCCGTAAGGGGCGGGTACTATGAGGGAAAAAACTAACCAGACACCAGCGATGATTCCAAGTATGGTCAGTACCAAAAAAAACTTCCACTTCATGTTGCAGTCACCTTAGGACAAAGAGGCAATAATTCTGATAATCTTCTCAATTTCTTCCTCCGCATTTTCACCATCCAAGGCACGTTGACAAATATGATCTTTAGCTATTTCAACACCTACTCTTTTCAAAGCCTCACGAGCAGCAACAATTTGGTACAGAATATCGCTACAGCTTCTCCCTTCACTAATCATGGACTCAATGCCCCTTATTTGACCATCTATGCGTCTCAAATTCTTCAGCACGCGATCTTGTGTACTGTCCAAAGAGTTCTCACCTCACTGCTATTATAAAGCCTGAAAAAATGCTTCAAGGTGTTTAGTAGAATATATGGGCTGGAAACTTTACAAGTTGTTCAAATCAGTGTTAGGAGTGATGGAAGTGCTTGAGACTTTGTTGGCAGCCGTTGTTGGCTTCGTGGTAGGGTTTTTGTTTGCTTTCCTCAAATTGCCCGTACCCGCACCCGCTACCCTATCTGGTGTCATGGGTATCGTGGGTATGTTCTTGGGATTTGTGGCTGCAAAAACCCTGCTTGGACGCTAAAACCGAAGAAACCAAAGAGCTGGCTGTCGGGGGAGGCTGGCTCCTTAATTTTTCAATCTCTGCCAAGGCAGACCTTTCTTGCACAGTTAGCCCATGTCAGAACTGCTGAAGATAAAATGAAAACATGAGAGTTCATGTCGTAGCGGTAGGAAAGCTAAAAAAACATTATGTGGCCGAAGGTGTAAAAGACTACCTCAACCGCATAAGACACTACATATCTCTGAGCATGGTGGAAACCAAAGAAGAAGATCCGTTCAATATCATTGACAAAGAGGGCTTTCACATAATACTAGATGCACAAGGGCAATCCATGACATCTGAAGAGTTTGCATCCTTCGTTGACAATCTACTCACCACCCGATCAGAAGATGTGTTTTTTTACATTGGTGGTCCTGAAGGTTTTTCTGAAAAATTCAAAAACAAAGCACAAATGCAAATCTCGCTTTCTCCTATGACCTTCCCTCACGAACTCGCAAGGTTATTCTTCTTGGAACAGCTGTACAGAGCACTAACAATCATCAAAGGAGAAAAATACCACAAATAAATGAAAAGAGGCTGCTATTTAGCAGCCTCCGGGTTCATGATCGCCGGGTTTATGAATTCTGGCGTCCATGCAGGTTCAAAGACCAAATCCACGTTTGCCTCGGGCCTGATAGCTAAGGATTTAAGCAGTTCTCTAACTTGCGAAACCATGTAATCCATCAATGGGCACCCTGCAAAGGTCATGGTCATCTTCACATTCACACTTTGCGGGGTTATATCCAGCCCATAAATCAGACCAAGGTTCACCACATCAAAACCAATTTCTGGATCGATGACTCCTTCAAGTGCCTCAAGAACCTTTCTTTCTTCCTCAGTTTTTGCGTCCTGCTTATATAATGGTTTGAATTCCACTGCATACACCTCCATGGTTATTATATACCCCCTCGTAGGGGGGTCCAGTACAGCATAGTATAATATGTCTTGCAATGAAAATCGCAGTAGGACTATCAGGTGGCATTGATTCCACCGTGACCTTGCTACGCCTCAAGGAAGAAGGCCACCATGTAACGGCTGTCTTCTTAAATATGCTACCAGAAGGCGAATACCAGGAGAAAACCTGCTGTTCCGTGGACAGCAGATTACTGGCTAAACGTGTTGCCTCAAACCTGGGAGTGCCTTTCGAGGTATGGGATCTTACTCAGACCTTTCAGAGCAATGTGATAAACATATTCAAAGCCATGATCAAGAAGGGGCTCACGCCAAACCCTTGTGTGTTTTGTAATCGCTCTGTAAAAATCGGTGCTTTTGTAGAAATAGCCATGCACCAAGGTTTTGACGCCATAGCGACTGGCCATTATGCCCGTCAAAAAAAGGGGGATCTTTACAAGGCTTTGGATGCCTGGAAGGATCAGTCCTACATGCTTGCCCTGGTGCAGAAGCAAGTTTTAGCAAAGGTCTTGTTCCCTTTGGGCGAACTTACTCATGAAGACGTCATCGATTATGCTCACTCACATGGCATAGAACACGTACCAAGAAGCAGTCAGGACATTTGCTTCATGCCTCGCGGTGGAATGGAACAATTCATTAAGCAGAATCTTAGCCAATCAGCAAGACCGGGCCCATTAGTTTTTCAAGGTAATATCGTTGGACAACACAAAGGCTATCCATACTACACTGTGGGACAGCGACGGGGATTAGGGGTTTCCCACGGAGAGCCACTTTATGTTAAAGAGGTTGACCCCACTACCAACACCATTTACGTGGGAACTTCAGCTGAGATCTTCTCTGAGTCCATGACCGTCATCTTAATGAATCAGTTTTATCCGCTTACCGACCAGGCTGAGATAAAAATCCGATACCGATCACCTTCGGTGCCCGCCTACGTAAAGCAAATCAATGGGCCCATCCTTCACGTAAGGTTTAGTCAACCAGTAAGAGCAATAACACCTGGCCAAATAGCCGTAGCTTACGATGGCGACAAAGTGCTATGGGCGGGTATCATATTGAATACGCAGACTAGCGACAACTACAACAAAAAAGTTGGAGGGACTGAAACGCACCATGTCATATGACGTTATCGTGGTTGGAGCAGGCCACGCGGGCTGTGAAGCCGCATACATAGCTGCAAAACTGGGTGCAAGAACCTTGCTCATAACAAGTTTCATTGACACAGTGGCACTACTTCCTTGCAATCCTGCAATTGGCGGTCCAGGTAAGTCTCAGCTCGTTAAAGAAATAGATGCTTTAGGCGGACTCATGGGCAGAGTGACCAATCACTCTTACATCCAAGCACGCGTATTGAACAAGAGTAAGGGGCCCGCCGTTTGGGCAAATAGAGCACAAGTGGATAAGTACCTTTATCCCAGTGAAATGCTCAATAGACTTAGCCGAACAAAGAACTTGGAACTCATGCAAGCACATGTAAACGGCTTGCTTTTCGACCAGAACACCGTTTACGGCGTTAAAACGGAAGATGGACGCCACATAGAAGGAAAAACAGTCATACTCACTACCGGGACGTTCTTGGAAGGAAGAATTTACATTTCAAGCTGGAGCAAACCAGCAGGCAGATGGGGAGAATTCCCTGCCACAGGTATTTCAGAGGACCTTAAAAAGCTCGGGTTCTCCATGGCCAGGTTTAATACTGGAACAACTCCCAGGATTGATGAAAAAACCATTGATTACTCGAAAGCCACCATACAGGAGAATGACCCCGGACTGACATTCTCGTTCTGGGAAGAACCGAATCCTCCTGGTTACAAACCAGTGTACATGGTAAGAACTAATGCCAAAACCATGGATTTAGTTAGAGAGAACATACAATTGACAGCTTCTCGTGCCAGCAGCATGGTTCGTGTGGGTCCAAGATACTGCCCTTCCATCGAAGAAAAGGCTGTTTGGTTCCCAGAAAAAACTGAGCATCTTATCTTCTTAGAGCCTGTGGGTCTTGGTACTTCAGAGATTTATCCAAATGGGCTTGCCATTTCATTACCGGTAGAAATTCAGCAAAGGGTACTAAGAACCATTGAAGGCTTAGAAGAAGTAGAAATCATAAGACCCGGTTATACAGTTGATTACGACATGGTCTGGCCTATGCAGTTAAGGACCACATTGGAAGCAAAGTATGTGCAGAATTTGTTTTTAGCTGGTCAGATTAACGGTACCACGGGTTACGAAGAAGCAGCAGCTCAAGGTATTATTGCTGGCATCAACGCCGCTTTTAAAGCCTTGGGAGAACCACCATTTACCATATTGAGGCATGAAGGTTTCATTGGCACGCTTATTGACGAACTCACCACAAAAGAACTGGTGGAGCCGTATCGGATGCTAACTAGTAGGTCGGAATTCCGAATGATTCATAGACAAGATAATGCCATCTGGCGCTTGGCAGAGAAAGCTCATTCCAGAGGTATTCTCACCCAAACTGAATACTCAAGAGTTCAGGAAAGAAAGGCAAAAATGGACGAAGTACTCACCAAGTTAAGAGAAACCAGCGTATCGCCCACGTATTTCCCATTCTTAAAGCAGTCCATGAAGACTGAAACTGTACTTAGAAGACCAGAGGTCCATTTGGGTGAATTGGAACAGCTAATACCAGAGATTGCCTTATTGAACGACGAGGAAAAGCTCACTGTGGAAATTGAGATTAAATACGAAGGCTATTTGCAAAAAGAAATGAGCTTGCTAAACTCCATCAAGAAGCTCGAAAACCTGAACATACCATCAGATTTTAAGTACGACGGCCTGCCTATAAGCCGGGAAGCCTTGGATGCCCTTAAAAAGGTTCAGCCTTCTACTCTCGGGCAAGCCTCCCGGCTAGCAGGCGTTCACATGAGTGACCTTGCAGTAATCCTGTCTGCTATTAGAAAACGGTCAAAT
>DUSQ01000036.1 GCA_012842545.1 Coprothermobacter sp. | reverse complement strand
TTGGTGCCACCCACGCCAGGACCCATAGCTGCAGCTGGGAATGTGGGTGCAGACCTCGGTTTGGTTATCATTGTTGGACTCATTGTGGCCATTCCAGCCGCCTTAGTGGGTCTTTGGTGGGCGAACCGTGTAGGTAAGACCATTGTTATTGAAGGCACGGAAGATCAAATGAGCTACGAGGACCTCAAAAACCAATACAAGAAACTACCCAATGTGTGGCTTTCTTTCGCGCCCATCGTGGTGCCCATAATACTAATCGGTTTGTCTTCCGTGGTCAGCTTCACGAAGTACACAGGCTTTGCTAGTGCATTCATTGCATTTCTGGGTACCCCAGTAAATGCCCTCATGGTAGGGGTCCTGTTGTCCTTCCTTTTGCTACCAAATCTGTCTGAGGAGACGCTCACTGGTTGGGTAGGAAAGGGCTTGCTCGACTCAGCTAACATACTGCTCATAACCGGTGCAGGTGGATCCTTAGGCGCAGTGCTTTCCAATTCTCCCATAGCTGACTACATAAAAACCCTTGCCACGGGCAACTTGGCAGGTATTGGTGCCATCATACTTCTTTTCGTGATTTCTGCCTTACTCAAGACGGCACAGGGTTCTTCCACAGTGGCTTTGGTAACCACTTCCAGCATGATGGCTCCCATGCTACCTCAGTTTGGCATAACCACGCCTTTACAGCTGGCATTAGCAGTAATGGCCATAGGTGCAGGTGCCATGACCGTGTCCCATGTAAATGACAGCTACTTCTGGGTGGTAAGTCAGTTCAGCGGCATGAAGGTCACCGACGCTTACAAAGCGCAGACCATGGGCACATTACTGGAGGGACTAGCTACCATAATCACCACCATTATCATATTTGCCTTATTCGCCTAACATGGGTTGGTGACGCGCATATGAAAGTTCTGGTAGCATCGGATTCTTACAAAGGCAGCCTTTCCTCTAAGCAGGTCTGCGAAGCCATTGAAGAGGGCTTACTCAAAGCCAGCAAAGAGGCTTTTGAAGTGTTGAAAGTGCCCATAGCGGATGGTGGAGAAGGCACCGTTGATGCGTTTCTGAGTGCCATGGGCGGTGAACTGGTACAGGTAACTGTTACAGGGCCTCTGGGTGAACCTGTGAGTAGTTTTTACGGCATCCTGCCTGATGGCACAGCAGTCATCGAAATGGCTGCGGCTTCCGGACTAAGCCTGGTACCAGCACATAAGCGTAATCCATTGATTACCACCACCTATGGCACAGGTAAGCTCATTGAGCATGCACTGGATCGTGGCTGTATGCGGTTCATTGTGGGCATAGGAGGTAGCGCCACCAACGATGCTGGTGCCGGCATGCTACAAGCGTTTGGCATCAAGTTCTTGGACGAAGCAGGCCATGAAGTTCCATGGGGTGGAGGTAACTTGGATAAAGTAGCCACCATTGATATGAGTGCCATGGATCCTCGTCTTAAAAAAGCTGAGTTCATCGTTGCATGTGACGTAGATAACCCACTATGTGGTGAAAATGGCGCATCGGCCATTTATGGCCCTCAGAAGGGTGCCACCCCGGACATGGCGAAGCTGCTTGACAGAAATCTTTCCCATTTTGCGGACGTCGTTTCAAGAACCTTGGGTGAAGACCACAGAGACGACCCGGGAGCAGGGGCAGCAGGTGGTTTAGGCTTTGCTTTCAAAGCCTTTTTGCATGCTCAGATGCGCCGTGGCATAGATGTTGTCATGGAAGTCACGCATATGGACACGTTAGCTGCTCAATGTGACATCATCATTACCGGTGAAGGCAGAACTGATTTTCAAACAGCTCAATTTGGCAAAGCACCTTCTGGTGTGGCAAACTTGGGCAAACGTGTGGGGAAACCCGTTCTGCTCATCTCCGGCGGTTTGGGAGAAGGCTACCAGGAGCTTTTTGGCCAGGGCGTGGTTGCTGCCTTTTCCATTGCCAATGGCCCCATGTCTCTGAAGGAAGCCATGGAGAACGCCTACAGTCTACTCGTGGATAAAGCACAGAACATTGGCAGACTTTTAGTTGCTTTAGCTTGGTTGAGCTAAGCACAAGAGCCGCTGGTGAACTTCCCCCTAAAGGAGTTCCTCCAGCGGCTCTTTTATCAGTTCTAAATCCATAAAGGCATAATCATCTAAAACGGACTGGGGATAATTAAGCGCCCTTGCCTCCTTGGCTTTCTCAATAGCGGAGCATATAAGTTCAGAACTTTTATCCTGACGGTAGTCCACCTTTTTCATTACGACAGATTTGTACGGCACCTTAGTAACTTCCACATTTCCTGTCATGGGATGCGTAACCAGATCGTAGCCCTCAGCAAAAAGTTGCTGGCATCTTACAAAGACAT
>DUSQ01000035.1 GCA_012842545.1 Coprothermobacter sp. | reverse complement strand
GGCTTATCCATCCCATAGCGTTTCAAGCCAGTTACTAACCTTTCATAGCCAGTCTTCTTTGCTACTGTGGCCATGTAAATATTGCTTGACTGTTGCAGAGCCTTTGTTAGATCCACCGTTCCAAGGAATTTCCAATCTTTTATGGTTATTCCATCGATTTGGGTAACTCCTGGAGAATAAACCGTAAAGGAAGTATCAATAGCACCCACATCAAGGGCCCAAGCCATGACCAAGGGTTTGAAAATCGATCCTGGTTCAAATAATTCTTGATACAAAGGTGAAGCACCTGACTTACTTCTGCTAAAAGCTGATGCTGCAAGGATGTCACCTTTGTTCGATATGACCACTATCCATGCTCTTTCAGGTCCCAATTGATCTGCGATTTGAGAAACGTAATCATCGGTAATTTTCTGCAAGCCTGCGTCAATGGTTGTCTCCACTGTGGGCTGTGTGGATGTCTTGGAGAAAACGAACCTGGTGCTTAATACCATGTCAAGTGCAGCTTCGAGTCCGGTGTTACCTCCGGGCGTATGGGTGCCGATCAGGAATCGGGTGTTCTCCGCTTGCTGTCGTTGTTCTCTGAGTTCCACCCAGGCATAGGGAGTATCCACGTTTATGTGTGGTAGTGACTTAATTTCTTCACACTTGAGCTGCACGATTTTTTCGAGTTCTTCGTTGCAGGAACTCTCGAGAAGTGCTTTAGGTCCCCAGAGCCGCTTTGTTATGCTGGAGCTGTTGTAAGCGATGGCACCCCCGTCCGAGGTTATCGAGCCTCTCAGAATCAAAGAAGGTGACAAAGGTTTTTCTGCCTGATCATGTATGTACTCAATGGATGTAAAAACTGATATGAACATGATTACAAAAGCAGTAAAAAGCAGCAATGGTATCATTACATACCGTTTCACGCTTATAATGTTAGCATGCAAGTTACAGAAGTCGAGAAAGGAGGGATGTCATGATAATAACTGTCACGTTGAACCCCGCTATTGACATGTGGTTGACCGTTCCTGCTTTGGAAAAGGGGAAGTTTGTACGATCAGAAAAAGAGCGTTTGAATGCGGGGGGAAAAGGCGTAATCATCGCCAGGATTTTGCAGAAATTGAACATGGGGCCGGTGGTTGCTTCAGGCATTCTTGCTGGACGGACAGGCCTGACGTTAGAGGATTATCTTTCCAGAGAGAAAGTACCCGCAAATTTTGTCTTTTTACCGGGCTTCGACACCAGACTGAACATTGAAATTGTTGACAACACAGACAATTCAGTTACTCAGATAAACACAAGTGGGCCCTCTGTGTCTGAGGAACACGTTCAACAACTGGTAAACAATATCCTGCGCATAAGCCATGCAGATGATCTGGCAGTGCTGGCAGGTCACGTGCCTGTGGGGCTGTCAGAGGACGTGTATGTGCAAATATCAGACACCTTGATAAAAAAAGGTCTAAGAGTGGTAGTTAATGCAGGTGCGCAGTTTGTGAAATCCATGTTGGAATCCAGTAGCGATGTGGGAGTAGTTCTGGATCCCAAAGGGCCCAACGGATTCCAGATAACTTCGCTGGATGACGAGATTGAATTGGTCAAGAAATACCTCCAAGATAGGCCAGTTTTGAGTTTCTCTTGGTCAAATACGGAAAACGTGATCGGGATGAATGGAAAGATTTACCATGCTAAAATAGTCAATCCGAACATTAGAACACTTTGGGGAGCTAACTCAGCACTGACTGCGGGTTTGGTGCACGGTATTCACGAAGGTTTAGCTCCTGAAGAAACCATTTCTTTGGCCATGGCAATGGCTTATTATGTGGCGCGAGATCCGTGGGCGCTGTTCGATAGCCCGAATCCTTCAGATGACATTGCCAAACTAAGAGACTCCATTGAGGTAAGGCTGATTTAAGCTCCTTACCTCAATGGATTAAAGTGTTGTACGGTCTTTGTTCTGGGGGTTAACGTTCAGCTGTTACGAAGGCTTCGTCGTCGTAATAAAGTTCATCCGACAGGACTATTGTTCCGGTAACAAGGGGTTTTAGATCTTGCACAGCGTATACCCTGTAGTAGTCCGAGGTGTAGAAGTAAATATCGGGTGCTCCCACGTTTACAGGAGCTTCGGTCACGACTCTGAAACCTTGCGTAAGCAAGTCCTGGGGATCCAGGTCATACTCATGAAAATCTCTGATTATATCAGTTATTACAAAACCCATGTCCAGAAGTCGTTTTTGTATCTCGTACCATTTTTTCCTGCTACTTTCCAAGTGGGTTAATCCAAAATAACCTGTGGAATCTTCTCCACGTAACCCTTCGGCGCATCTGGACAGGAAAAGCGTGATTCCGTCAATGGTCTCCACTGGATCGGTGATAAACACGTCAAACGATCTTTGAAGTTCTTCCCTAAAAGGATTCTGCACATCGTAAAGCTCTGCACTTATGTTCTTGAAACCTAGACTCTGAGCTTTCCCGTTTATGTATTCAACTAATCTCTTATCAACTTCCAGCACCTTAACACTTCTTGGAAAACCTGTGATGCCCAGAGCCAAGGATGTCAAATCATCGTCTCCGACGATTAGTATGTCTTTATTCTCCAAGTCGCCAAAGCGATGTATGAGTGTGACGCGTCTAATGGTATCCTCGGTGATCACATATCCTTGGTCATAGTCCTTAATGGCTTTGGGACGATCATTGGTTATTTCTCTAAACTGTTTTGACCAGTTCTCATAAGGACCGTTCAATAAGATTGTTTTTCCATGGCATGTGTCACAAACAGGTGACACATATGGCGATAAATGCTCCTGAGCAGCCAAAGCCTTTCCTTTATCAGTTAGGGTGAAATGGTGGTTATGACTGTTAATAAGACCCTCGCTTAACAAACTTGTCAGCTCTTCTTCGAACTTTGGTAAACTGTCGTCCTGAAATCTGATCAGTTCCCAGTAGGTCTTATCACCGGATAACAAGGCTCTTATAAGATTTCTCCTAATTCTAGTCATGGGGTCACCTCCGTCAAAAATTAATCTGCTAAACCTTAAAACGCTATTTACCTACAAGTACATGCGTCTTTGCAGCCAAAGTGGTGCTGTTTCCGTTTATACGTATAGTATAAATTATACATGATGGCCATAAAGGGCGTTGGAATTGATATTGTCTCCTTGAGCCGATTCGAAAAAATACTCATAAAACATGGTGAAAAACTGCTTTCCAAGTATTTTGCCGAAGAAGAAAAGCAAATGTCAATCCCTTCACTGGCGGCTCGCTTCGCCGCCAAAGAGGCAGTCAAGAAAGCGTTGAATACACCAAGTATTCCGTTCAGGAACATAGTTATTTCTTCTCCAGCGCGTCAGGCGAAAATCGTTGGTTATGAAGTTCAAGGCACAGTGTGGGTTTCCATAAGTCACGAGAAAGATAACGCCGTAGCCATAGCTGTGTGGGAGGTTGTTTAATGTGATTCCACTAATTGGAAGTAACATGAAAGACCTGGAAAACGCTCTCTTTGGAGCTTATCAAGTGGAGCCTGCCGCCCTAATGGAAATAGCAGGTAGAACTGTGGCTGAGCGGGTTATACGGATGGTAAACCCAAGAAGGGTGGGGATAGTGGCTGGCAAAGGTAATAATGGTGGAGATGCACTCACCTGTGCTCGGTTTCTTCTAGACGCGGGCAATGAAATCAAAGTTCTAGCTTTGGAAAGGTCGCCGCGGCTATCTTACTTGTTGGACAACGGAGCCACAGTATGTGAAAGCATTCAGGAGCTACTGGATTGTGACGTCCTTGTTGATGGCTTGTTCGGATATGGTTTTCGACCGCCTTTAAGGGTTGAATATACCACTTTAATTGATGAGATGAATGCTGTGTCATGCCCCGTGGTTAGTGTTGATATGCCCTCTGGCCTTACTGCTCAGGGTTTAGTCAACGTTCCCATAGTGCAAGCAGATCTCACAGTCTTTTTAGGTTTACCTAAGCTAAACGCGGTAACCGGTCTGGGTTTAGTGCGAAGCGGTCAGTTCGTCTTGGAAAGTCTTGGATATGGAAAGTTTTTCGAAAGTAAGGCTTCCACCACAGCGTACTTGATTGAAGAGGCCGATGTGGGAAGCCTCATGAGGAGTGCGAGAATGAAAGCTTATCATAAGAGAGAAGCGGGGCAAGTAACCGTAGTCGCTGGATCAAAACATTTCCCCGGAGCAGCACTTTTGGTAGCCAAAACGCTGGTGCTCATGGGTGCTGGGCTTGTGTATGTGAAAGGTGACGAATATGCAGAAGAATTTGTAGTGAAAGCACTTCCTCAAGTGGTAAAGGGAGAAGGTCCTGGTGTAAGTGTGGGAATTATTGGTCCAGGTCTTGGTGACATGTCTTTGGCTGCTCAGATGGCTGCCACGCCAGCGCCGAAGGTCATAGACGCAGCAGCTTTATGTGCGGAAGTTTTAGAGCATGCGAAGAACGCAGTTATAACGCCTCATGAAGGTGAAGCAGCGCGACTCCTTAATATGAGCGCAGAGGAAGTAAGAACCAACCGGTACGAAGCTGCAAGACGTCTTTATGAACAATATGGACAAGTTGTTTTGTTAAAGGGGCCAGGTACTATTGTTTATGATGGCGAGAATTTCATGGTAATACCCATTAATGAAGCGAGATTAGCTACCGGAGGTACGGGCGACGTCTTATCTGGTTTAATTGGCTTTTTCCTATGCAGAGGGCTGAGTTTAGCTAATGCGGCTGTGGCTGCTGCCTATTTGCATGGGAAAAGTGCATCGGAGTTTTCAGCTGGTTTAGATCTGAACCGGTTCATAGAAAAAATTGCTGAAAACTGGTGGGCTCGTTATGACGATTGACGAAGCGGCCGTCTACATAAGGAATAATGTGGACATAGTAGAGGTAGTTTCACGTTACGTAAGTCTTAAGAAAGTTGGCAGGAACTATTTCGGGTTGTGTCCTTTCCACAGCGAAAAAACTCCTTCATTTAGTGTTAACCCGAGCAAGGGTATCTTCAAGTGTTTTGGCTGCGGGGAGGGCGGTGACGTCATCAAGTTTCTTTCAAAGATTGAAAACACAACCTATCGCGAGGCAGTAAAGATGCTTGCCGCAGAGCTTGGTATTGCCATTGATGAGAATACGGAGACTGAAAAGATCTTGCAGGTGTTAGAAGAAGCCCGGCGGTTGATGAATGGAGTACTGCTCACCAGGAGTGGTGCTTTGGCACTGAGCTATCTTAGTAACAGGGGACTAAAAGCTGAGACAATAAGTGTTTTTGGCTTAGGATATGATCCCACTCGTGATTTCTTGCAGAAGGCGTTGGCCAGAAAGGGTTTTCCCGCTGATCTGGTGAGAAAAGCTGGGCTTACGAATAGCATCGGTAACGACTTTTTTGGTGGAAGAATCGTTTTCCCCATTGAGAATCTGAGCAGAAGAACTATTGGATTTGGAGCAAGAACTTTGGACGATACGAATCCTGTGAAGTACTTGAACACAGGTGAGACTCCCGTGTTTAAGAAGTCTCTTGTACTTTATGGGCTTACTCAAGCTTTGCCCAGTATGGAGAAGACAAAGTCTGTTGTCCTTGTAGAGGGATATTTCGATGCCGTGGTGCTCAGCCAAGAGGGTTTTCCAAACGTAGTGGCCATTTTGGGAACGACGGTCACCCCTGAACAGTCTCGCTTGCTGGGCCGAAAAGTAAGGAGAGCTACTTTTCTTTTGGATTCGGACGATGCTGGAATTATGGCAGCCTTCAAGGGTTGTTTTGTTTTACTATCGCAGAATGTGGAACCTCTTGTGGCTTTGTTGCCCGAGGGGGTGGATCCAGACGAAATGGCATTAAGATCCAAGAATAAACTCAGCGAAGTTCTCTCAGCACCACTGGATTTGCTGAAGTTCTTGGAATTTTTGGCTGCTAAATACTTTGGTGGGATGCGCTCTCCAGAATTCTTGGAAGCATTGTCGCAAAACTTAAGGGGGCTACCCACATCGCCGTTGTTAGAGATGGCTCTTAATGAGCTTGGTGAGAAGTTGGGTTTAGAAGCGAAAACTCTACAGTCTTTTCTGTCTTCCCGCGGAGCGAAGTTCGAACATGGTGAAGGAGCTACTACCAACGCTGCTACTACAAGGAAGCCGGTGGACGTTGAAAGTATTGAGGAACAAATGGCCAGGCTTCTCATAAACACCCCTGAGCTAAGTAACATCCTAATTGAAGACGAGTATTTTTACCCGTACACCCCTGGGCTTAGGGAAGTTCTGGATACCATAAAGGACTGGGATCCTGAAAAGCATACAGCTCAAAAGTATGTGGAAATGTTCCCCCCATATTTGAGAGATTTGGTGGAGGAATCAATGTTGGAGAATTTTGGTACATATGAACAGAAGGAGAAAATGTTAAAAGAGCTTCTGGGGCGCTGGAGGGTGAAAGATTTAGACAATTACATTGCCAAACTTAGAACGGAGTTAGCTAACTCTCATGACGAAGGTTTGCTGGAACAGCTGCAGGAGGTTCTCAGCGAGCGTGATGAAATAAGTAGGCAACTTCAAGGTTTAGAATAATAAAGTGCGATTAAGCACGCTGGTTTTTGGGTATACGTTGTAACAGAAGTCCGTATGCAGAGGTGGTGTATCTAATAATATGGCAAGTAGAGGGAAGAAAGCGAAGAAGGATCTAACTGAAGAGTTAGAAAACCTCTACAACAAAAAATTTGGTTTGATGGAGGAGGATGTCGATTTACTCATCAACAGTTTGAATCCAGAGGATCTTGACGTTGATGAGATAGACATGTTCCTCGAGGAAAAAGGGATAAGTATTATCCCTGAGGAGCCCAGAATTTATGGGGAAAGTGTTTCTTATGAACAAGGCCTTCCTGAGGAGGAAGAGCAAGTAAGAGAACTTATGCAGGTTTACCTGCACGATGTGGGTCAGTATGACCTTCTTACCGCTGAGCAAGAGCGCATATTGGCTCAAAGGATTGAGAAGAACGACGCAGCAGCACGTGAGGAACTCATAAAGAGAAACTTGCGTCTGGTTATCTCAATTGCTAAAAAATATACCAATAAGGGCCTCAGCTTTATGGAGCTGATACAAGAAGGCAACATTGGGCTGATCAAGGCTGTGGAAAAGTTTGACTGGAGAAAGGGTTATAAATTTTCCACTTATGCTACGTGGTGGATTAAACAAGCCATTACTCGTGCTTTGGCTGACCAGTCAAGATTAATCAGGCGTCCTGTACATATGGTGGAGGCATACCACCAATTCCAGAAAAAATTGAATGAGTTATATAACCAGTTGGGTAGGGAGCCTACTGTTCAGGAATTAGCTGAAGCTCTGGGGTTCAGTGAGGACAAAGTGTTAGCACTTAAGCAGATGTCCAATCCAGAACCGCAATCACTAGACGCCACCATTGGGGATCAAGATGACAGTAGGGTTCAAGATTTTGTTCCCGATACGGGCGAAGGTGCAGCTGATAAGTACTTCTGGGAAGAAGAACGTAGGCGCGTCCTTGAAGAAGTCCTTGGCACCTTAAACAAGCGAGAAAGAGAAATCATTGAAATGCGCTATGGTTTGGTGGACGGAGTGGAGCACACGCTGGAAGAGGTTGGGGCAAGTTTCAACATTACACGTGAAAGAGTTAGACAGATTGAAACGAAGGCTTTAAGGAAACTGCGTCATCCTACTCGGATTAGAAAGTTGAGGGAATATTTGGATATTGAGTAATGAAAGAGCGCTTTAAAGTTGAAGCTCCATTTGAGCCCAGTGGTGATCAACCTGAAGCCATCGAGAAGCTTTGTGATGGCGTAAGGAAAAGCTTTAGGTTCCAGACCTTGCTTGGTGTGACAGGTTCTGGAAAGACATTTACCATGGCGAAGATCATAGAAGCTTTGAATTTGCCAACGCTGGTTATATCACCAAACAAGACCTTGGCGGTACAACTTTATTCAGAGTTCCGGGAATTCTTTCCTCATAATGCTGTGGAGCTCTTTATGAGCTATTATGATTACTACAGGCCCGAGGCGTACATTCCTGAAACTGATACCTATTTGCCTAAAGATGCTGCAATAAACGAAGACATCGATAAGATGCGTCTATCGGCTATTTCTTCGCTATTATCCAGACGCGATGTGGTGGTAGTGGCGTCTGTTTCTTGCATTTACTCACTGGAAAATCCGGAGGTGTTTGCGGGTTCTGCTTTCTCTATCACTGAAGGTATGAAAATGGATACAAAGCTTTTCATGAGAAGGCTTTCTCAGATCAGTTATGAAAGAAATGACATCGAGCTCAGACCTGGCAACTTCAGATCCAGGGGTTTCAAGGTTGACGTCTTCCCTCCTCATGCACAAGGTATTATTTCTGTGCTCTTTGATGATGACATTATCGAAAGTATTTACGAAAGTGACCCGCTAACTGGAGAGAAATTATTCTCTTATCATTCCTATACGTTTTTCCCCTCGAAGTACTTCATTACCTCGGAACAGTTGATCAGGAATGTGGTAGATCAGGTAATGGTGGAGTTGGATAAGCAAGTTAGGCAGTTTAAGGAGGAAGGTAAATACATAGAAGCACAGCGCATTGAAGAGCGGACCAAGTATGACATGGAAATGCTTTTGTCCACTGGTTACTGCAGTGGTATCGAGAATTATTCACGCTACTTTAGTGGGCGCAAGGAAGGACAAAGACCTTACACTTTACTGGATTATTTTCCTCGTCCTTACCTAATGTTTATTGACGAAAGTCATCTGACTATTCCTCAAATCAGAGCCATGTACCACGGTGAGATGCAAAGGAAAGAAACACTGGTACGATTTGGATTTCGCTTACCTTCTGCTAAGGACAACCGCCCACTGAATTTTGACGAATTTCTGTCATTGGTGGATAAGGTAGTATTTGTGAGCGCAACTCCAGGACCCTATGAATTGGAGGTCTCGCAGCAAGTAGTGGAGCAGATTGTCCGTCCCACAGGCTTAGTGGATCCTCAGGTTGTGGTTAAGCCAGCAAAGAACCAAGTGGAGGATTTAGTTAGGGAACTTACGCGAGTAGTAGAACGCGGTGAAAGAGCACTGGTCTTGACATTGACCAAGCAGATGGCGGAAAAACTTTCCACGTATTTGAGCTCACTTAAGTTTAAAGTCAGGTATTTGCATTCAGAGATAGATGTCATTGAACGGTCTCAAGTTCTAAAAGAACTGAGAACAGGTGTAATCGACATCGTAGTGGGGATAAACCTTCTAAGAGAGGGGTTGGATTTACCAGAAGTCTCTTTGGTAGCCGTTTTAGATGCTGATAAGGAAGGATTCCTCCGCAGTGAGCGTTCTCTAATACAGATGATCGGTAGAGCTTCCAGGAATGTGAATGGCATGGTTATCCTATATGCTGACCAAGTCACCGACTCACTCAGGTCTGCTGTAGATGAAACAAACAGGCGCAGAGAAAAACAGTTGGCATACAACAAAGAACATGGAATAACGCCTCAAACAGTGCGGAAGCGCGTTGTTGATTACTTAGATTTCATAAGTGGTGGAGCGTCAGGAAGCCGCATGACAAAGGAAGAAGCAAACGCCATGCTTCTTCAATTGGAGCAAGAAATGTATGAAGCTGCTGAAGCACTTGAATTTGAAAAAGCCATAGTTATCAGAGATAAAATCAAAGAGCTAAAACTTGCGTACAAAGTCTGAAAAGGTAGTTTCTTCCAATTTCAAATTCCATTGAGTGACCTTTTGGAACTTTTAGTTTGCTCTTGTCCCATCTAAAGAATCTTGTAACAGGTGCAAACAGTGTGATATAATGTCAACCTGAAATGGTTGACAAAGAGAAATTGGATCGGTATGTTCGTCTGTTGGATCTTTACGGAAAGCTACTGGGTAGGACTGAGTACGAGGTTGCTCAAGCTTACCTTTACTACGGACTTTCGGTTATTGAAATTGCTTCGCAGCGAGGAACGTCACGACAAGCTGTGGCTAAACAATTGGATAGTGCGGTAAGAAAACTAGAGCAATTTGAAGAAAATGTGGGTTTCCTTAGATTCGTAGATCGTTTAGTTGACGAGCTGCCTGAGTCGGAAAGGCAGAAGGTTATGAAGATTTTGGAGGAGAATTGACATGTTTGAGGGTTTGGCAAAGCGAATACAGAATGTGTTTGCCCCATTTGGTTCTAAGGGCTTACTAAAGCAGGAGGATATTGACCAGTTCTTGAAGGACTTACGCTGGCTTCTCATTGAAGCTGATGTTAGCCTTCCCGTGGTCAATGAACTTGTGGAGCGATTACGTGAAAAGCTAAAACCCCAGACAGGTATCGTTTCACCTCAGGACTATCTTCTAAAGACTGTTTATGAGGAACTCACAGCCCTTTTAGGTTCCTACAGACCTTTAAAAGTAAACCCAAGAGGCATATCCCTCTACGTGCTTGCAGGTTTACAAGGATCTGGTAAAACAACCACTGCTGCTAAACTGGGCTATTTCTTGAAACGCAGTGGCAAGTCAGTAGTTCTTGGGGCTGCCGACCCGTTTCGTCCTGCTGGTGCTGAGCAGTTAAAAGTACTTGCGAGCGAAAACGGTCTTTACTTTGAATCTTTTGTTGAGAATGGCAAAGTAGATATTGGTAAAATCCAGAACTTCATGAAAAGAAGCCTTCACGATGTACTGATTTTGGACACTGCAGGTCGTCTTCATGTAGAAACCGACATGCTTCAAGAATTGAGCATGATAAATAAACAGCTCAGTCCACAAGAAGTGCTTCTCGTTGTTGACGCCATGCTTGGTCAAGAAGCAGCTAACATTGCGAAGTCTTTCAAAGAGGCTGCTCCCATTAGCGGTGTGATCCTGGCTAAGGCCGATGGCGATGAATTAGGTGGTGCTGCTCTGTCTGTGGCATACGTTTCCGGAGTTCCCATATTGTTCATGGGGACAGGGGAGCACATAAAGGATTTCGAGCCATTCGATCCTAGTGAAACTGCTGCCATGATCCTCGGCATTGGTAATCCTAAAGCTTTTTTAAGGAAGATCATGGATCTGCAGCGTGAAATGGAAGAATCAAGGCCCGCTACAAAAGGCAAGGATGAGAAGTTCGATATGAATACGCTTTTAGAGGTTTTTGAATCCATAAGCAAGGAATCACTCATGGATTACATGGCAAGAGCTTTGCCCGTGAACGCCAATCTTGATCCAGAAGCGCTAGAACAAGGAAAAAACCGTATAAAACGTATGAAAGCCATAATTCAATCCATGACCCCTTACGAAAGAAAGCATCCAGAAGTACTCAATGCATCGAGGAAAAGAAGGATAGCTGCTGGAAGTGGCACCACGGTGCAAGAGGTAAACATGCTGCTAAAGCAGTATGGAAGCATGAGGAAATTCGCTAAAAACCCTGCTCAGCTTAAGAAAATGCTGAGGGGCGGTCTAATATAAGAGGAGGTGCAACAAGTGGCAGTAAAGATGAGATTACTCCGAGTTGGAGCGAAAGGTCAACCTTCCTACCGAGTGGTGGTAGCAGATGAGCGTTCTCCACGTGACGGACGTTTTATCGAGATCGTGGGATTCTACAATCCGAGAACAGAACCAGAAACCATCCAGCTTAAGGAAGATCGTGTAAAGTATTGGCTCAGTGTTGGCGTCAAACCCACCGATTCGGTAAAGGTTTTGCTACGCAAGTCTAACATCATTTCTTAGTTAGGAGAGTGATTTTTGTGCAAGTCAAAAGAAACGTTGTTGTCAAAGGTATTGTTACACCGTGGCTGAAGGATGATTTGAAGGCGAAGGCAAATGCGTTGATCAAACAGACTGAGATCGAAATGCAGACTTTGGAACGTCAGTTGAGACAGTTATCAGTAATGGTGCCTGGTGAAAACGACGCTCAAAAGAACCTTGTACGTCAGCAGCTGCAGATCGAGCTTAACGACAGAGAAACTTTGGTTAGGCAGCTCAGATCTGATCTGGCTAACATTGACAAGCTCCAAGAAGGAGAAGAGGTTGTGTATGCAGTTTTGGAAGGCTATGTCGATCTTCAGCCTGGTGACAGATTTGAAGACAAAGTAAATAACGCTGAAATAGTTATCAAAGACGGAGAAGTTGTTGAACTGAGAAATGCCTAAGGACAAAATCTGTTTGGGTCGGTTTGGTAAAGTTTTCGGCCTCAAAGGTGAAATTTACTTCAACCTTTATGGTTCCGAGGACATACTTCGTACTGCTAGTGAGTTTTACTTAGAAGACGGAACATTGTTAAGGCTAGAAAAGGTCCGCTTGGGGCCTGATGGAAGGTTTGTGATAAAACTGCGCAGCTACGAGTCTCCTGAAGCGGTGGAACCTTTCGTGAACCAAAAGGTTTACGTAAAAGGTCGAGCTGGACAAGGTGACACTTATACCACAAGCGAGCTTCTTGAAATGGAAGTAGTTGTTAACGGGCAAGTCGTAGGTCGTGTTCTGGACCTCCAAGGGACTGATGAAGCTCCTTTCCTGCTGTTGGAGATAAACGGTGAGACGAGACGTGTTCCTTTTACCAAGGAAGCTTTGAGTATCGATCGAGAAACGAAAATAATAACTGTTACCAGTGAGGAGTTTTTAGTGTGAAAAAGTTCGCAGTGGTCACACTGTTTCCCGAGGTTATTGATTGTTGGCTTCAATCCAGTGTGATAGGACGGGCTCGCGGTCGCGTTTTTGATGTGCTCTACGTAAACCCCAGAGACTTTGCTAAGGACAAATACCGATCAGTGGACGATTACATGTTCGGTGGTGGGTCCGGTATGCTCATGAAGTATGACGTTCTTAAGCCAGCTTTGGATCATGCAAAAACCTTGCTGCAAAATCCACTGGTGGTGGCATTAAGCGCAGGTGGAAAGGTTCTAAACCAAGAAATCTGCATGTCGCTGAGCTCTTATGAAGGTGACATGTTGTTTCTTTGCGGGCATTACGAAGGTATGGATGATCGTATTTTGGACCATGTGGATTTAGAGCTTTCTGTGGGTGACTACGTGCTCAGTGGAGGGGAATTAGGAGCGGCTGTAGTCATGGAAGCAGTAGTTAGACTCCTCCCAGGATTTGTGGAAAAGAGTGAAAATGTAAAGAAGGAGAGCTTTACCAATGGTCTTTTGGAAGAACCGCAGTTCACCCGACCCAGGGAGTATGAAGGTAAAGAAGTGCCAGAAGTACTACGTAGTGGGCACCATGAGCGCATCGAACTTTGGAAAAGAGAGCAGCGCATAAAGAGGACTTTGTTGCAAAGACCAGACTTGATCATGTCTGCCAAACTGGAACCCACGGATCTTGATGTACTTAGGCGTGTTCTAGCGGATATGGAAAAAGTGAAGAAGGCGGTATTCGGTGAGTAATACGGGTAGCACCAACAGTTTGTCCATTGCCTTGCTACACTATCCCATGTATGATAGAGAGTACAAGATTGTTACAACCTCAGTAACCAATTTGGACATTCATGATATTGCCAGGCTAAGCAGGACATATAACCTGTCAGATTTTTGGGTGGTTACCCCTGTTAAAGCACAGCAGGAAATGGTGAAACGTATTATTCAGTATTGGGCGTCTGAGGAGGGTAGAATTTACAACCCTCACCGGCATGAGGCTTTATCTTTGGTTCGTGTCATGGATGACATCGAATCAGTGGTTAAATGCCTTCAGGAGCGTGAGGGGAAGATTCCTAAGCTTGTGGCTACCGATGCTAGGCCCTATCCCAATATGGTAAACTATGATTTTGTTAGGGATTTGGTAAGTGCAAAAGAGCCTGTGGTCCTGGTTTTGGGAACAGGTCATGGAATCGCATACGAGATGATCAGAAAAATGGATTATTTTCTTGCGCCCATACGACCGAACGGAGATTTCAACCACCTATCTGTTAGATCGGCAGCGTCAATTTTGGTGGATAGGATTATTGGAGACAGCCTTTAATTAAGGAGGGTTAGAAATGGATATCATTAGAAGAATTGAACAAACCATGATGAGGGAAGATTTGCCCCCGGTCGAAGTTGGAGACACGGTAAGGGTAAAGTGGAAATTCGCGGAAAAGGACAGAAGTGGAGAGGAAAAAAGCCGTGTACAAGCATATGAAGGCATTGTAATCGCAAAGAAAGGTACAGGGATAAGTGAATCCATAGTGGTCAGGAAGATCTCATCAGGCATAGGTGTTGAAAAGGCTTTTCCTCTTCATAGTCCCAACTTGGTGGACTTAGAAGTGGTTACCCGTGGAAAAGTCAGACGTGCGAAACTTTACTACTTGCGTGAAAAGAAGCACTTGGTTGTGAAAAAGAAGAGCAGATTTTAAACATGTCCAAGAAGGTCGTGAGCGAGCTTTTCCAGTGGCTCGTGGCTCTGGTATTGGCTGCAGCCATAGTTATTCCCATAAGGGTGTACGTGCTGCAGCCGTACCGGGTTTACATGACATCCATGGTCCCAACTTTGCAACCAGGAGATGTTGTGATAGGCTTGAAAAGTGCCATTGTTGGGGACGACATAAAACGCGGGGATATAGTCATAGTGGGTGGTGCTTTTAGCAACGGTGAACTTTATGTAAAACGGGTCATTGGGCTGCCTGGCGAGACCATTTCAATTAACGACGGCGAGGTTTACATAAACGGTCAAAAACTTGAGGAACCCTGGTTGCCTTCTGATGGTGGTTTTAGTTCTTCTGGTGAATTGTCTGAGATCAAGCTTGGAGAGAATCAATATTTTGTTTTAGGTGATAACAGATTCGCTAGTCGTGATAGTAGGTCGTTTGGTCCCGTGACAAAGCAGGAAATAAAAGCCAAAGTTGTTTTACGTATTTTTCCGTTAGACAGGATTAGGAGCTTCTAATGAGACCGTATCCCAGCTGGGAACTGGAGGAAACACTTTTCGGAAGGTCAGTGGTAGGTGTGGATGAAGTGGGAAGAGGTGCGGTGGCAGGCCCTTTGGTAGTTTGTGCCCTGCGTTTCAACAACTTCCCAGAGGTTACGTGGCGTGATTCGAAACAGATGAGTCCACTGCAGCGTAGGTCAGTGTTTTCAAATATCGTTGAGAACAGCCATTTTGGTATTGGACTTGCCGCTCCTTGGGACATTGATAGGTTGGGAATAAACTTCTGTCTGAGGAAAGCTGCTGAAGAAGCGTTAGGTCAGGTACCACTTGAGGATGCCATGGTTGTGTTTGACGGAAAGAAACCCTTGACAACGAAGGTTCCTGCTTATCAGTGCATGATAAAAGGAGACACTTTGTTACCTTCTGTGGCTGCTGCCAGCGTGGTTGCCAAGGTAATCCGCGATGAAATCATGGTCTGCTTGGATTCGGTATTGCCTGGCTATGGTTTTTCTGCTCATAAGGGGTATGGAACCCCAAAACACTTTGAGGCCATTGAATGTTTGGGTGTTACAGCCCAGCACAGACGTTCTTTCTTGAGGAAAGTGCTTGAGCAGGCACTTTTCTGAAGACAAGGTAGCATCTTTTTTAGCTTCTCAGAAGTACCGCATTTTGGATCAAAACGTAATATTTCCTACTGGTGAAATTGACATTGTAGCGTCAAAGGGGAGAATGTTGGTTTTTGTGGAGGTTCGCTATCGAAAAAACTTTGACGCTGCAGAAACAGTGGATCTGAAAAAGCTAGAAAGAATAATGCAATGTGCGTATTTATATACTGGTGGCGAGGGAAGTTACCGTGTGGACGTTTTTGCTTGCGGTCCCAAAGGCTGCCATTGGTACAAAGGGGTGAGACTTGATGGATGTTGTGAAAGTGTGGAGTGGCTTAACCTTTGGTGACCGTTTTGTTCCTGTTGAAATCCAGATAACTTACGGTGCTGGACTTCCTGCTTTTCACATGGTGGGTATGGTTTCTGAAAGTGTTGAAGAATCAAAAGAGCGTGTCCGCTATGCATTAAAGTCTGTAGGAAAATCCATTCCTCAGGGCAGAGTAATGGTGGCTTTTTTGCCCAGCGAAGTGACTAAGAGCGGTGCACATTTTGATTTGGCTCTTCTACATGGTTTTTTGAAGGGTAACTCAGAGCGGCTGATTGTTGGGGAGGTGGCACTGGATGGCACTGTTAGAGCCACCGTCCAAAGCCTTCGCGTTATCGCTGCTGCTTACAACAGTGGCACAAAGAAGTTCATATGTCCTCGCTTGCCTGAAAGTGTACTCAAGCTGATGCCCGATGGTGATTTTTTCATGGTAGAACATGTCTCCCAGCTTTTAAGTGGTGAAACGTCAACGGCTGTGGAAGATGAGGGTGGTACCGAATGCCAAGGTAGGATTGGATTAAATGATGTCAAGGGATCTGGCATAAAACGAGTTGCCATGATAGCTGCAGCAGGCTGGCATCATGTTCTGCTTATGGGAAATCCTGGTGTTGGGAAAAGCATGGTTGCTGAACGCATGGTTGGAATTATGCCTTCCATGAGTAATTCAGAAAAACTTGATTTGCTGGCAAGCACGGGCACTTTACCGGACCACAGACCTGCCCGCTTTACTAGTTGGAATAGTACTCCTGCTGGTTTTTTTGGATCAGCGAAAGGAACGCCTGGTGAAGTTACCTTTGCTCACCGGGGAGTGCTCATCATGGACGAATTTCCGCAGTACAGAAAAGACATTTTAGAGGGTCTAAGAACGGTCTTGGATTGTCGAGCGGTTTTGGCTTCATACGGAAGCCAACGTCTTACTTGGCCAGCCGATTTTTTGTTAGTTGCCACATCGAATCCGTGTCCTTGTGGTTATTTGGGACATCCCAAGAAGGTTTGCAAAGATTCACCGACAAGCGTTATGAGGTATCTGGGGCGTCTAAGTGGGCCGGTGGCTGACCGTATTGACATGCACTACTGGGTTAAAGCTGATGAGCCCAATGAAGATGTAAAGGCCGTTGAAGAAAGAGTTTGCAACGTGTGGGAGTTGCAGAAAAGCCGTTGGGAGTCAGAAGGTTTCATTCATGCTGGACACATACCCGGTGAACGGGTGGATGAACTTGTTGAAGTAGGTAGCTCTGTTAGGAAACTACTGGATGATTCAGTAGAAAAAGCGGGACTTTCACGCAGAGAAAGGCACAAAATCCTGCGTCTGAGCCGGACCATAGCAGACTTAGAAGGGGCGCATGATATTGGTATTAACCACCTAATTGAGGCTATTTCATATCGCCAGGTGATTCCGTGGCTGAGGAGCCTAGTTCCGTGACCAGCAGTTTTTACATGTTGAGCCCAGACGATGATATCTTCTGTGGGAGGCTTGAACAGCAAGCACTAAACCGTCCTTTGTACGTGAGAGGCAGTTCCATAAAACCTCTGGAAAAGACGGTGGGCATTGTGGGGACCAGACATGCCTCCAGCTATGGTTTGAAAGTGGCTTATGAGCTTGGTAAGTACTACGCAAGCGAAGGTTATGTGGTTATTAGTGGGCTTGCCTACGGAATAGACCAGAAATCCCACGAAGGTGCTTTGGAAAAAGGGACCACTGTTGGCGTGTTGGGGCATGGACTTGATTTTCACTATCCCAAATCCACTCTTCCATTAAGGAAGAGCATAGAAGAGAAAGGTTTTGTGATCACTTGGTACAACCATGAGCAAGGACCTCGCAAAGCATTTTTCAGAGAACGGAATTGGCTCATAGCGGCTCTGAGCGATTTCATTGTAGTTGTTGAGGCTCCCATGAAAAGTGGAGCTTTAATCACCGCGAATTTTGCCTTGCAGATGGGCAAAGAAGTTAAGGCAGTACCCGGCGACATAGACCGTGATAGTTCAGCCGGTAGCAACATGCTCATTTTTGAGGGAGCAGAGCCAGTGTTAGCCATTCCAAAAGACGCTGAGGAGCAATACAAGTCTTGTAAAACGGTTCAAGATCTAGTGGCAGCCGTGGGAAGTTTGGTGGAAGCCGGGCAACTCATAGCAAAGTGGCAATCCACCGGCAGGGTGATTCTGGAAGGGGAAATCATACATTGGGTTTGATTACCTTAATTCACGCTCTCGTTTTAAGGAAAAAGGTGTGTTTTTAGCATTATTCTACGTAGTGTCTTGTAGAATATGATTATGGATGTTTGGGTTATCGGTGGTGGGCTGGCAGGCTGTGAGGCGGCCTTAACATTAGCGAACTTAGGCTTTCCAGTTACCCTTTTTGAGATGCGGCCCGCTATTATGACCCCTGCTCACAAAACGCCAAAGATGGCTGAGTTAGTGTGTAGCAATTCCTTGGGTTCGCTTTCTCCTGAAAATGCAAAAGGTGAGCTACTGTTTGAGCTAACAATGCTCAGATCATCACTTGTGAATTTGGCGTTTAAAGCGAAGGTCGGCGGTGACAAAGCTCTTGTCGTAGATCGGGAATTGTTTTCTACGTTGGTGGAAGATGCGGTTCACACTCATGAGAACATCACCGTGGTACGTGAGAAAGTTGATGAAATTCCCAAGAACGTGCCCTGCATTATAGCACCTGGGCCTTTGATAACCGAAGACCTCCTGCATTTTTTGGAGGAGTGCGAGGGAAGATACGAGGCCCAGTATTACGACGCTACCAGTCCCAGTGTTCTTACGGAAACCATTGATTTGGAATATGCTTTTTGGGGAAATCGTTTCGGAGAAGGCAATGATTACTTGAACGTTCCTTTATCCAAGGATGAATATTACTGGTTCGTTGAGCAGCTCGTGAATGCAGGGGAAGCTCAAAGGCATGATTTTGACAAGGTTGACACGTTTTTCGAGCGGTGTTTACCTGTTGAAGAGATAGCGCGCAGAGGGAAAGAAAGCTTGGCTTTTGGCCCCATGCGGCCAACAGGGCTTGACATTCCAGAAAGGTTTCATGATGTGTATGCTGTTATCCAACTAAGAAAAGAAAACGCTTTTGGGACCATTGTGAACATGGTGGGATTCCAAACAGGAATTTCTCACACGGAGCAAATTAGGATTTTTAAACAGTTGCCTGCTTTTAGGAATGCGGTTTTTGTTAGGTTAGGGCAAATACATCAAAACAGGTTTTTACCTGGTGCTGTAAACAGATTTTTTCAGAGTAAGACGAACGATCTTTGGTTTTATGCAGGTCAGTTTACTGGAACTGAAGGGTACTTGGAAGCCATTGCAGGAGGACTTTGGGCTGGCATTAACTTGGCTCGCTTCCTTAGAAATCAGGAGCTAATTGCTCTTCCTGAGGAAACCATGCTTGGTGGGTTGGTGACCTACATTGAACAAGTTTTGCCGGAAGTCAGACAGCCCATGGGAGTGAACTGGGGATTAGTTCCACCTGTTGAAGGGAAGAAAAGCGAAAGAAAAAGGAAACGCGTTGAACGTGCAAAGGCGGCTATTGAATATGCAGCTAGACAATTGGACAGAGCTGCTTGATCAATTCTTAGATTCTTTAAGAGCGTCTGGCTATTCCGAGCACACGTTAAAAGCATACTATGTAGATCTAAGGCAGTACTTCACATTCACCACAAGTCTGGATCAAAAGGATGTTGATGAGTACTTGATGCATTTGTCAAGGAAGGGCATGGCACCAGCATCCCTGAATCGATTTCTATCGTCTCTTAGGAAGTTCTGTAATTTCTTGAAAAAGCACGGTTATGATGTACCGGTTATGGAGCTTAGTGGTTTTAAGACGGGTATTAAAGTTCCACGTATTGTTTTAAGGGATGACATTGGTAAACTTTTGGATTTACCTGAGAACAATCCCATGGAAATCAGAGATAAAGCTTTGGTTTGGTTCTTGCTGGGCACGGGTACAAGAATAAGCGAAGCACTTTCTTTGAATGTGGAGGACATTGATTTTAGGACAGGTAGTTGTCAGGTTCTTGGTAAAGGGCGTAAAAAACGGACGATCTACATTCCATCGAAAGCGTTAAAATTGCTAAGAAGGTACATGGAGACATTTAACTTGACCCAAGGTCCACTTTTCTTGAATATGCAAGGTCAGCCATTGACAGACAGAGGTGCCAGGTACATTTTGCATAAAATTAGTACAAAATACGGGCTACGGGACTTAGTACATCCTCATACGCTCAGGCACACATTTGCCACTAATCTACTTGAAGAAGGCGCGAACCTACGAGAAATACAAGAACTTCTTGGGCACAGCAGTTTACGTTCTACTCAGATTTATACCCACGTCTCACCTGTCATGGTAAGAGAGGCTATTGAGGCCATGCGAAAGGAGGCCAAGAACAAACCATGAAAGTGTGTTTTAAAAATGTTTGGTATCCTGATTACGAAAAGAAGAGCCTGGTACGTGGAACATTTTACGTGGACGGAGAAAGGATAACGTTCAAGGAGCCAGAACACATAGATGCCATGTTTGTTGATACCCTGGTTACTCCAGGGTTTTTTGATGCCCACAGCCACGTTGCCATGAGCTTGTTTAGAGGCGTTGGCGATGATGTAGATCTGGACCGCTGGCTTAATGAGTACATTTGGCCTCTTGAGGCAAGGTTAAACGATGATTACGTCTATTGGTCATCGTTACTTGCTTGTATGGAACTTGTCCGCAGTGGTGCTACCACGTTCCTTGATATGTATTTCTGGGAAAAAGCTACCTTGGAGGCTGCTAAAGAGGTTGGTGTCAGGCCTATTTTCACTCCGGGTATTATTGAAAGGCCTGGTTGGGAGGCGGCTCTGCAACGCACAGAAGAGTTAAGGGATTTAGGCGCATTGGTGGGTGTGGGGCCCCATGCGCTCTACACGGTTTCCATGAACATTTTGCCCGATGTGGTAAAATTCGCAAAGAAAAACAAATTATTCTTGCACATGCATCTCATGGAGACAGCCTCTGAAAAGGCGTACATACATAACGTTTTAGGTGAAGAGTATCTTCGCAGGCTTGAAGAAATTGGATTCTTCGAGTTGCCTGTGGTTTTTGCTCATGGTGTTCACCTTTCTGAGGACGATTTGTCCTTTTTAAAGGACAAGAACGTTGTTGTGGCCCATTGTCCTCAAAGCAATATGAAGCTCTCTTCGGGGTTATTCCGCTGGGATTTAGCTAAGAATAACGGGGTTTCTGTGGCCATAGGTACGGATGGTGCTGCTTCTAATAACAACTTGGATTTTATAGAAGAGATGAGAACAGCGGTACTTTTGGCTCGCGGAGTATCTGGAAAACCAGATGTGCTTTCTCCCATAGAAATTCTTGAAGCTGCCACGTCTGTGCCGGCAAGAAGATTGGGTTTAGCGTTGGGTGAGGTAAGAGAGGGCTATCTTGCAGACCTAGTGGTCTGGGACGTGGAGGATTTATCCATGGTCCCAGTGGATGACCCACAGGACTGGCTGTCCCATGTGGTTTACTCAGCTGGAACTCAGGCGGTTAGTGATGTCTTTGTTCAAGGGCGTTGGGTGCTTCGCAGTAAATCGTTCGTGGGCGTTAACGTGTCAGAAGTGGTAGAGCAGGTGAGTAAAAGACGTCGTGCCATAAGAAAGGAGGACTTAATACGGTGAAAATTGGTGTCATTGGAGGATCTGGAATTTATAAGATTGAAGGTGTGCCTTCTACGGAGATTAGCGTGAATACGGAATACGGAGATGTAACTGTGTTCGTGGCTCAGGTTGACGGTAGAGAGGTGTATTTCCTACCACGGCATGGCTTAGGTCACTCCGTTCCACCTCATTTGGTGAATTACAGAGCTAATATCCGCGCTCTTCAAGGTCTTGGAGCTCAGAGGGTTATCGCTACAAACGCTGTGGGAAGTTTAAACTCCGAAATTAAGCCAGGAACGGTGGTATTAGTTGATCAGTTCTTGGATTTTACGAAGGGGAGAAGATCCACGTTTTTCGAGGAGGGAAAGGTAGTCCATACGGATATGACTAATCCTTATTGCCCTGAAATGATTGAAGTGGCTTCAAAACTTCAGACTCCCTTCCCCTTGAGGAAAGGTGGGGTCATGGTGGTCACCGAGGGGCCGCGTTTTGAAACGGCAGCTGAGGTAAGAGCTTTTGCCAAGTTAGGTGGCGATGTGGTTGGTATGACTTCTGTGCCTGAGGTAGTTCTTTCCAGAGAAGCTGGGATGTGCTATTTGTCTCTGGCCATTGTAAGCAATTTCGCTGCTGGATTGCAGGATCAGGTAAGTCATGAAGAAGTTCTCGATATAATGGACAAACTTAACGCACAGGTGCAGATGTTCATATTGGACCTCATAAAAGCCATGCCGGAGGAAAAGCACTGTGCATGTCCCCGCAGGGTATGATTTCTTTTGAGGAGGTGCGTGTAAGATGCGCATTGTTATGGGTGCAGATCATGCTGGTTATCAGCTAAAGGAAAGGCTAAAAGAGAACCTCATAGAACTTGGTCACGAAGTAGTTGATAAGGGTACAAACTCCATTGAGTCTGTGGATTATCCAGATTTCGCAGCGGAAGTGTGCACTGATATCACGAAGAACGGTGGTTTCGGCATACTCATTTGCGGAACAGGAATTGGCATGAGCATAGCTGCTAATAAGTTCCCTGGGATACGGGCCGCGCTTGCCTATGACCTTTACGCGGCAAAGAAAGCTCGCCAACACAATGATGCGAACGTACTGTGTTTGGGAGGTAGGGTGCTTGGGCCTGATTTGGCCATGGAAATTGTACAGACGTTCCTGAATACTTCTTTCGAAGGTGGTAGGCACCTAAGAAGGATAAGAAAAATAGAAAAAATCGAGGAGAAAAACCTGGGTAAAGGATGTGAAGCTTAAATGAGATATGATCACATGGAGGAGGAAGATCCAGAAATCTTTGAACTTATGAGGCGTGAGGTTATGCGTCAGATGGAGACGCTTGATCTCATCGCATCAGAAAACTTGGCTTCTGAGGCAGTTTTAGAGGCCACAGGTTCTATTTTTACCAACAAATATGCTGAAGGGTATCCCAATGCTCGCTACTATGGCGGGTGTGAAATAACAGATCAGGTTGAACTTTTGGCCATTGAAAGAGCGAAGAAGCTTTTTGGCGCTGATCATGCCAATGTTCAACCGCATTCTGGTTCTCAAGCGAATCAAGCCGTTTACCTGGCTTTTCTTAAACCGGGAGACGCCATCCTGTCCATGTCACTTTCGGCAGGAGGTCACCTTTCTCATGGTGCTCCTGTTTCCATGACAGGCAAATGGTTTAACATTGTTCATTACGGGGTTGATCCCATAACTGAGACCATTGACCTTAATGAGGTAGAAAAGTTAGCATTGGAACATAAACCAAAGCTCATCATAGCAGGGGCTTCAGCGTATCCCAGGTTCATCGATTTTAAGGGGTTCAAAGAGATAGCAGACAAAGTGGGGGCCATCTTCATGGTGGATATGGCGCACATTGCTGGCTTAGTAGCTGCTGGTGTTCACCCAAGCCCCGTTCCATATGCTGATGTGGTTACTACTACCACTCACAAAACATTGAGGGGCCCCAGGGGTGGACTCATACTTTGCAAGGCAGAGCATGCGAAAGCCATAGATAAGGCCGTTTTCCCAGGTGTCCAAGGAGGTCCGCTGGTTCACATTATTGCGGCAAAGGCTGTTGCTTTTAAAGAAGATTCTGAGCCTTCTTTCAAAGAGTACTCTGCACAAGTAGTAAGAAATGCGAAGATCATGGCAGAGACCTTTGCTAGCAAGGGCGTCAGAGTGGTTACAGGCGGAACTGATAACCACCTCATGCTCTTGGATGTTACAACGGTAGGACTTACCGGTAAAGAAGCGGAGGAATTGCTCGCTGAAGTGGGTATCGTGGTCAACAAGAATGCAATTCCCTTTGACAAGCTTCCTCCTCGAGTGGCCAGCGGAATTAGGATTGGTACCCCGAACATAACCACTAGGGGACTTAGGGAAGAAGAGTGCAAGCTTCTTGCTGAAAAGATGAGTGAACTGTTCATCACCAGGAGTGATGACACAAAGAATCAACTTAAAGGTTTGGTAAAGGAATTGACAAAACATTACCCGGCATACAAGGGGTGGTCCTAGGTGCTCAGTGTGGTCGATCATCCCTTAATTAAATACAAAGTTACTTTGCTTCGGGATAAGAACACAGGACCTAAAGAGTTTAGGGAGTTGGTACAGGAATTAGCAATGTTCCTCACTTACGAGGCTACTAAAAACCTGGAGCTCACTGAGCAAGTGGTGGAGACCCCGTTGGCTAAGACAACGGGGTTTGTTCTGTGTAGGAAGATTGCCATCATACCCATTCTTAGAGCAGGGCTTACCATGGCTGAAGGTGTGCTTAAAGTCATCCCAAACGCAAAGGTGGGGCATGTTGGACTTTACAGGGACCATAAAACGTTGAAGCCAGTGGAGTATTATGCAAAATTTCCTACAGGTATTGAAGACATGGTCTGCATCATAGTTGACCCAATGCTCGCTACTGGCAATTCCATCCGATACACCATAGATCTTCTCAAACAGCAAGGGGTTTCCCAAATAAAGGTGCTGTCCATAATCGCTGCACCAGAAGGCATACAAAATGTGCTCTCTTGTGGAGATGGCATTGAGCTTTACCTTGCCGCAGAGGACGAAAGGCTGAACGAGGAAGGTTACATCCTTCCCGGATTAGGTGATGCCGGTGATAGACTTTTCGGCACAAAGTGAGCTCTACCTTTTCGGGCTCTTGGCAGGAGTAGGTACCTTTCTGCTAAGCTGGGTGCTTACTCCTTTGAGTATTAAATTCGCCTGGAAGTATGGTTTTTTAGATTATCCTAGTGAACGTAAGGTTCACCAGGATGCCACACCCAGGGTAGGGGGATTGGCAGTGGTGCTCGCCTTCACCTTGGGTGAACTTTTGTTTTGGCACGCCGCACCGCCTCTTGGTTACGGTGTGTTAATTACTGTGCTTTTGTTTTTCTTTGCCATGTTGCTTGATGATAAATACAACTTGCCTGCTTGGATAAAATTCCTGGTTCAAATAGGCGCTTCTGCCGCGGTAGTATTCATGGGCGTCAAGATAGGTGTGGTTACCTTGTGGGGAGGCCGTTACGCAGTGTTTCCCAAGTGGTTAGCCATGACCATATCTGTTTTGTGGCTAGTACTTCTCTCAAATGCTATCAACCTCATAGATGGACTAAATGGACTGTCTTCAGGTATTAGTGCCATCGTGTTGATTTTTGCGAGCATCATAACCTTCAAGAAAGGCATCTTTACAGTGGGCTTGGATGCATTAATATTAGCAGGTGCTGTTTTAGGATTCTTGCCCTATAACTTTCCTGAGGCGAAGACCTTCATCGGCGATTGCGGTGCTCAAACGCTGGGTTTCATACTGGGTATTTTGTCCATTGTTGGCACGTTCAAGAGTACTGCTGGAATCATATTCTTGGGTTTTTTGCTTCTACTCTTCTTGCCTGTAGAGGATACGCTTTCTGCATGGTTTAGGCGTCTTGCATCGGGACAGCATCCATTCACTGCAGACAGGAAACACTTACACCATAAGCTTCTAGAGTGGGGATTGACACCCAAACAAGTGGTCATATTAATGTATTGTGCTACAATTGTTCTTGGTATAATCGCACTTTTGTTGATGGGGTGGGTAAGCTGAAGAAAAAGATCGGTTTGGTGGTAGGGACACGTCCCGAAGCCATAAAAATGGCTCCTGTTTACTTGACTTTGCGAGATTTATTCGAAGTGGACTTCATAGCCACCGGACAACATAGAGAAATGTTTTATCAAGGACTCAGTCCCTTCGGTATAAAACCTACGGTTGATCTGATGATCATGGAGGAAAGCCAATCATTAGAATCAGTACTGTCAAAGAGTGTTACTGGGTTGTCTTCTTTGTTTAAAGAGCGGAAATACGATTTGGTGTTGGTTCACGGTGATACCACGACCACACTGGGCGGTGCCTTGGCAAGCTTTTACAACAAAATACCTTGTGGGCACGTGGAAGCTGGTTTGCGAACTGGGGACCTGAGTTATCCTTATCCGGAAGAGGCAAACAGACTTTTAACTGACGACCTATGTACTGTTTTGTATCCACCTACTCAGCTTTCGTGGGAAAACCTTGAGCGTGAGGGCTTGGGCAATAGGGAACATTTGATTACCGGGAACACTGTTATTGATGCCCTCATGATTATGCAAAACAAATGGGGCATAGAAGCCACCAACAAGGAAAACCTGGTGGTGGTAACGGCCCATCGCAGGGAAAACTGGGGTTTACCTTTGGAAGAAATCTGTCATGCTGTCAAAGATTTAGCTTTGGAATTTGCTGATTACAAGTTTGTATTCCCAGTGCACTTGAACCCCGCCGTTAGGAAGACTGTCTTTGGTATTTTGCAGGATGTGGATAACGTTCAACTAACAGATCCGATGGAGTACGATGAGTTCTTGAGACTCTTGTCTAAGGCAAAAGTGGCTCTAAGCGACAGCGGGGGCATACAGGAAGAAGGGCCTCATTTTGGCGTGCCAGTGGTTCTCCTTAGGCATGTGACCGAGCGACCCGAAGGTATACCGAGAAAGATTGTATTCCTTGCTGGCCCCGACGCAGAAAAAATAAAAGAATACTTCCATTTTGTGGTTCAGAATAGGTGGTGGGAATATGTTATGTCTCAGCCCAACCCCTATGGAGACGGTAAAGCTTCTGAGAGGATTGCAAGTCATCTGGCTTACCGTTTTGGTTTAAGTGATGTTGTTGTTTCCAGATTCGAGGAGGTGTTTTGAAGAAGATGAGTGTTTTAATAATAGACGGTGGAACTCCTCTAAAAGGTAGAGTAACCGCTCAAGGTTGTAAAAACAGCGCTTTAGCCATTTTGGCTGCAGCGGCTTTATGTGAAGATAAAGTGTATCTGACGAATGTCCCTGATATCGGCGACGTGAAAACCATGATGGGCATTTTGAGGTCTCTTGGGTACAAAGTAACATGGGGTAATGGACTCACTATAAAGCCTGGAGTCATCAAAAACTACGACCTCACACACACAGGGGCAGGAGCCATAAGGGGTTCTTTGCTTTTCCTGGGGGCATTACTTGGTCGCTTGGGAAAAGTGGTGCTACCTATGCCCGGAGGCTGCAATATTGGAACAAGACCCATTGACCTTCATCTGAAGGGTCTGAGCCTGATGGGCGCAGACCTGGATATTCAGGGTGGAAACATTGTGGGGGTAGCTCCGGGCGGTCTAAAGGGTGCATATGTTTACTTGGACTTTCCCAGTGTGGGTGCTACCGAGAATATAATGATTGCAGGTGCTTTGGCCAATGGTGAAACAACCATTGAAAACGCAGCTCAGGATCAGCAAGTGGTTGAACTGGGAAAGTTTTTGATGGCTTGCGGTGTTAAGATCCATGGCCTTGGAACCAAGGTTATACGTGTTAAGGGAAAGAAAGAAATAGGTGGTGTCACCTTTAGAATATCGGGCGACAGCATTGAAGCTGGAACATATGCCATAGCTGCGGCAGCTACAAGAGGCACAATTACGGTGGATGGCGTGGACGTTACCTTCCTTAGACCACTGCTTTTCAAACTGCAAGAAGCTGGTATTGAAGTTGTGGTAACAAATGGTCATGAGGTTACGGTACTGCCCAGTCCACGTCCCAAGGGAATAACAATTAAGACCATGCCTTTCCCTGGTTTTCCCACTGATTTGCAGCCGCTGATGATGTCGCTTCTTGCCACTGCTGAAGGTAGGTCAGTAATAACCGAAACTGTTTACGATGGAAGAATGGGACACGTAAGTGAACTTTGGAAAATGGGAGCAAACATCGAAGTGGAAGGCAACACTGCCATCATTACTGGTGTGGAAAAGCTCACCGGTGCTCCAGTTGTCGCTAACAATCTTAGGGCAGGTGCTGCTTTGGTTGTGGCAGGCTTGTCTGCGGAAGGCAGAACAGTGGTCTACGGCATGGAGCATGTCATGCGCGGCTATTCTAATATTCATCAAAAACTAAGAGCTTTGGATGCCAAAGTTGAACTTGTAAGCGATGAAGAAGCAGTCAATATTGCTTGAAATTGATAAGAGTGCAGCTCCTGTCATTGCAGTCAAGGCTGCCCTTAAGGATTGGCTGCACGAACTCAAAGTTCCGCTAAAGGTGGGTAGACTTAAAAAGAAAAACTGTGATGTTTACTACTGGGATAAAGGGAAAATCATTTATCACGATAAGGCGATCCTTATTGTACCAGAACAGCTTCGTGACGCTGCTTTGGAGGCCGGCTACAAACCATGGCAGATCTTTACTCTTCCCAGTTCTGAGTCGGATATACTCTTCATGTTGAAGCAAGTCAGTTGGAGGAAGAAGCAGGGTTACAGATGAAAAAGGTCTTAATGGTAGGGTATTGGGGTGGCTTCAATGTGGGTGATGAAGGTTTTCTGGAAATAGTATTACCCAGGTTAAAGCATAAAGCCCACATAACAGTTGCGTCCAAGAACCCCGAAAATACCATGAAGAACTTTCACGTGAGATCTGTGAAAGCTGAGCCACTCACGTTGGTTAGAGAACTGGTTAGAAGTGACGTGGTGCTGGAGGGCCCAGGGGGGCTTTTTCAAGATGCTACCAGCTTCAAAAGTTTGTTTTACTACTTTTTGGCTCCATTCTTGGGTAAGCTTTTTGGTAAGAAAGTTTATCTTTACGGGATTGGCATAGGTCCCATAAACCGGAGCATAAGTGAAAGGTTGACGGTAAAAGCGTTTCGTATGGCAGATGGCAAATATGTCAGGGATGAGTATTCTTACCACTGGCTGCAGAGTCGTGGTGTGTGTTGTGATTTGGCTGCTGATGTTGTGTTTACAGTGGCAGGCGAACAGTATTTTGGGTACAAACCTGTCTTCGATTCAGTGCTTTATATTCCAAGTCACAAGTGGGAAAACCTGGACGTGGATCAGGTGGATGGCAACATGGTCATTTTCTTTCCTGGAAAAGACCTACCCATGACTGCCGCTGCGGGTGGGACGTTCATAGACGGATTAGAATTGGGCGTGCTGGAGATAATAAGCTTGTTCAAACAGTACAAAGGAGCTGTTGTAGGCAGACTACATGCGGGAATTCTTGCTACCATTGCAGGCTTGCCTTTTATTGCCATTCCCTATGACGTGAAGCTTACCGAGTATGCAAGAGAGTTAGCTGCAGCCTTAGGTTTGCCCGAAGACGCTCTGCTTGCAAAAAACATAACTGAGGCAAAAGCAAAGCTAGCCGCACTTTTGAAAGATGCTGAAAAGATTAGCGACAAGTTGGTACATTTTTCCATTGACCAAAAGGCAAAAGCCGAGAAAATGATGTCAGAAATCGAGAAGGCCGTGGAATGAAGAAAGTCATTTTAGTGGACAGCAATTCTTTGCTTTACAGATCTTACTATGCTTTGCCAAAGCTTAGTACAAAAGACGGTTTCCCCACAGGGGGGATTTATGGTTTCTTGCGCATCGTGTCAAAACTTCTTGGTGAACCACACAGCCACTTTATCATTGTGGGGGATGCTAAGGGGACCCTGGCTCGTACATTAGTATTTAAAGAGTACAAAAGCAACAGACCTAAAGCTCCTGACGAGCTTCATTGGCAAAGAGAGAGGTTACCTGATGTACTCACACAGCTTTCTATTCCTTACGTAGTGTATGATGGGAAAGAGGCTGATGACGCCATATGTTCGCTAACGCATTTTTTTGAAAGCTGGAACTTTCAAGTTGAGATCTATACTTCTGATACTGACATGATGCAGTTGATTACGCAGAACACCAGAGTTGTAACTTTTAAGAAGGGTATTACCCAAGTTAAACACTACGATTATAAGACTTTCTTGGATGAATTTGGATTTGCTCCTGAACGCTTTGTGGACTACAAGTCTTTGGTGGGAGATAGCGCCGATAACATCCCGGGTGTGAACGGAATCGGGCCCAAGACAGCCAGTGCTTTGGTAAAAGAATTCAGTAGAGAAGAGCTACTTGACAAATTCGGCAGTGTGCTTGAAAGGAACTTGCAACTAATTACCTTGGAAGATTTTCCTGTACCATATGACACATTGCTCCTAAGAGTGAAGCCGTCTAACGATTTAAGTATTTTGGAAGAGTTGGAATTCGATTCTCTTATTGGTCCGTTTCTAAGAGTTTTGGGAACGAGAAAAGTACAGGTGGGTTTGTTTGGTCTGGAAGATCTGGACAGACTTCCTTGGCAATGTCTTTCGGACCCCACTATTGTGGGGGAACCATTTCCTTTCGCATTTGTTGAACGTGATGATCCCATTAGAAGTTCTAACTTGCTTTATGCTCAACGTTTTTTAAATGGAATGGATACTAATCAAGTTCCAAAGAAGGTATTGGTGGATGACGTCGTAGTGGATGTCACTGCTGACGAAGCTTTGGCTATTATGAACGCTGCTACAAGTGTAGCCCTGGAAGGTGAAGTTTTACGAGTGCAGCAGTAGTTACACTGGGCATGGGTGGTTGGATCGGTGTTGGCAAAAGCACCATCTGTTCTTACTTCGAACAGGAAATGGGAGCTGCTGTCCTAAGTTTGGATTCCATAAGCCATGAACTTTATGAAGTGCATGAGGTCTCCTCTGCTTTAGAAGAGGCCTTTGGTACGTCTCAGCGCAGTGAAATTGCCTTAAAGCTTACAGAGAATCCATCTTTGTGGGAAGACTTGGATAACATCTTCAAACCTTATTTGGTGGATGAAACTTTGCGGCGACTTCAAGCATGTGCTGCACCTTTACGGATTATTGAGGGAAGCTTACTGCTCAGACTTGATTTGCAAAGGGTATGCGACCTAGTAACCTGGGTGACGTTCCACCCCCTCGAGGAAGCCATAAGACGAAGCTCCAGTCGTATGGGCAAAGCTTTTTCCTACAGCCTGAGTATCTTACAACGGCAAATTGAAACAGGTATTTTTGATCCCTCAAAAGTGGACATTCTCTTGGTTGGAACCCCGGAAAAGACTTCTAGGGAGCTGTATGAAGAACTCAGAGCGCATCTACACTTATAAACTGCCCTTCGGTCTTTGGTTAATTGTCCTTACCGATTCGGAGCGCTTAACACGTACTTGGTTACAAGAGGTAGAGCCTGACGTAGTTGAAGTCCCAAGCGGGATCTTAAAGGATTTCCTGGATAAGTACTCAGCTGGACTGTGGGAGCCGACACCAGTGCTTGATTTAATCGACTGGAGCGGCTGTACAGAAAAGAGGGGCGAGGTTTATCGCACGTTAAGTGCAACAACTTCTATTGGATCCACGATTACCTATGGGCATTTGGGTGCCATTTGCGGTTGCAGTCCGCGGGCTGTTGGGGTTTACATGAGAACGAACAAGTTTCCCATAATCATTCCTTGTCACCGTGTGGTAGGACAAAAAAGCTTGGGTGGCTACTCACCTGAGGTAAAATGGAAGAAGGTCATATTGGAGTGGGAATTAAATAATGCAAAAAGTAATAGTAGTAACGGGACTTTCTGGAGCTGGTAAATCCACAGTTTCCAAAGCGTTAGAGGACTTGGGTTATGTAGTTGTGGATAACGTTCCTGTGGACCTGCTTCACAATCTGCTAGAGCTTTATGAGGCAAAGAATCAAGAACAACTGGTGGCTGTGGTGGTGGATAGCCGGAGTTTGCGGCACCAGGGAGAAGTTTCGAAGTTTGTTAACGATCTGATGGATTTAAAGCACAGGATGCCCTTGAGCGTAATTTTCCTCGAGGCTAGTACCGACACATTGCTTTCCAGATTTAACTTAACTCGGCACTTGCACCCGTTGGTTCACGCAACAGGCAGTCGCCTGGCACTCATAGAAGCCATTGAGAGAGAAAAAGAGCTCATGTCGGAGCTTCGAGATGTAAGCGACATAGTTATTGACACCACGGGCATGAAAGAACGTGATTTGGTTTATCAAGTAGAGAACTTTATTGGGAAGGATAGGGGGCCCGAGTTTTACTTGATAAGTTTTAGCTATCAGCGGGGACTTCCTACTAATGCTGACATGGTTTATGATGCCAGGGTATTTCGGAACCCTTATTACGTGGACGAGTTACGTACATTAACTGGTCTAGACGAATCTGTGGCAGACTATGTTAGAGGAGACGGAAATTACGAGCATTTCTTGAAGCTATGGGTTGAACTGGCGGAAAGAAGTTATCATGAGCATATAAAGCTAGGTAAACCCTATTTGGTTATAGGTGTGGGTTGCACTGGAGGCCAGCATCGTAGTGTTTTGGTGGTTAGGGATTTGAACGATCAGCTTACAAAAAACGGCCACAAAGTCATTACGTGGCACCGCGAGTTAGGTAGTGTCAATTAGTGAGAATTTCTGGAACGAGATTTCTACTTTAGAGATCACGAATCCTCTTTCCGAGTTAGTTGGTTTTTTGTTGGGCTCTGGGGAAATAGACTTTCAGGGCAATGTGTTTGTGAGTTTTAGACGGGCACAGCCCGTGAGAAGAGCGATCCAGGTCATGGAAATGTTACAAGGGACTTATGAAGTACAGTTCCACCGAAAGCGCTCCGCATCTTCTCGTCAAACATATGTGCTAAAGAGTCATCTCCCTAAAGACATCTTTGACTTGGTCTCTGCATTGGTCACTGGCAGTCTTGATTGGCATATCATAAGGGGCATAATGCTGAGCACTGGATACATATCTGATCTTAACCCATGGTACCATGCTACGTTGGACGTAGAAGTTTTGGAACAAGCTAAGAAGGTTGAACAATGGCTTTCAAAGCGTGTTGGAGCGGTTTACCTCATTACTAAGCAGAGTACAAACACTATTCATTTAAGATCTTATGAAGCACTTTACAAGTTTGTTGATGGTTTAGGCGCGGTGAAAACCAGGGAGGAGATTTATGCGCACCATTTCATGCGAGAGAAAAAGCTCGCAGCCCAGCGTTTAGCAAACTGTGATAACGCTAATTTGAAGCGTCAGGTGGTAAAGTATGAGTTTCACAAAAAGCTTTTTGAAACTGGCGATTTGACCAAGTTGACTGATGTTGAGTATGCTGTCTTGAAGTTGCGTGTCGAGCATCCTGAGTTCTCCTATGGTGACATGGCTGAAAAGCTGGGCGTATCCAAGAGCAAGGTGGCTCGAGCATTAAGAAACATTGAGGAGAAGCTAAGTGGCGAATAGCGGTAAAGGTAGACAGAAGCCCAAAGCAAAACAACGGCTCACATTAAAAGGGAAACAGACACTTAGGCCTCATCTTTCTGAAGGGTTGGAACTTCCTTTTACTGAATTCTTGCTGCGCTATGGCGGTTTTGGCCCAGAGGAATTGGTTGAAGAGACTGTTCCTTCTGGTGTGGGACAGACGATCGATTGGGACATGGTAGAAGCGCAAGTAGATATGCTTTTTGATGAAAAGGAACTTCCAGTAGTGCATAGATTACTTGGATCATTGGATCACCTTGGTTATCTTGGATCAGATTTGACCGAATTGGCTGAGCAGTTGGAAGTGGACGTGGAGTACGTCATTGAGGTACGAAAGAAACTTATGAGGGAAGTGGAGCCATTTGGGCTAGGTTCGCTAAGTCAACGAGAATTTAGGCAGTTGCTCAGGGACCTAAAACTGGATTTGCGTGATCACCCCATAGATTTACCCGAAGAACGCTCCAGAGCGACCACTCCAGATTTTGCCTTGGAGCTTGTGGATGGTCAACTTGAAGTTAATGTTAGTGACAAATACGAATATCTGATACAGAATACACAAGGTATTCCGAGGATGGTTGCTGAATACAGAAAAGACTTGATAATGAGGCTTGGAAAGTTCCTTATCCAGCACTGTGGTGACAAGATTCTCGCACATGAGCCCTGCTTTATAACGTTGGATAATGCCGCTCATGAACTGGGAGTTTCAAAGTCCACGGTATCACGTTTGGTTAGAAGCAAGGCATTTACTTTTGAAGGCAAGGTTTACCCTGTGGAGCAGTACTTTGGTAGGAGTGTGAAAGGTGTACCACAGGAAGAATTGATGCTGGAAATAATCAACATATTGAAATCAATGCCCACAGCAACCGATGCACAAGTTGCTCAGTTACTTCGACTTCGCAGGGGTTGGAAGTTTTCCCGGCGTACTGTGAATAAATACAGACACCTGGTGGCCGAATATTTGCAGGACTAAAAAGCTCGATCGCATAAAAGTCGCTTAACTCATGTTTTTGTGATTTATAATACGATTTATTATGGAGGTGACAGGAATGGCAAAAGTTGGTATAAACGGTTTTGGACGTATTGGGAGACAGGTGTTCAAGTCCTTATTTGAAAGGTATCCGCAAATTGAGGTGGTTGCAGTTAATGACATCACAGATACAAAGACATTGGCTTTCTTGCTCAAGTACGACTCCACGTATGGTCAATTCAATGCGGAGATTGGTTACGATGCTGATCACATAACAGTTGATGGGCACAAAATAAAGGTTTTTGCTGAAAAAGACCCTGCTAACATACCTTGGAAAGATCTTGGAGTTGAGGTGGTTATTGAGTCTACAGGGCTGTTCACCAAGGCCGAAAAAGCCAGAGTTCACATTGATGCGGGTGGAGCAAAAAAAGTAATCATATCGGCACCTGCTGAGGGAGAAGACATTACCATAGTCTTAGGAGTAAATGAAGACAAGTACGATCCAGCAAATCATAACATCATAAGCAATGCCTCATGCACCACTAACAGTTTGGCTCCAGTAGCTAAGGTGCTAAATGATAAGTTTGGTATTGAAAAAGCTTTGATGACCACTGTACACAGCTACACCAATGATCAGAGGATTTTGGATCTGCCTCATAAAGACCTAAGAAGAGCTAGGGCAGCTGCGCTCAACATAATTCCAACGTCCACTGGAGCTGCTAAGGCCATAGGCAGGGTCATACCCGAGCTGAACGGAAAGATGCATGGTATCGCACTAAGGGTCCCAACTCCAACTGTGAGCATCACTGACCTTACTGCGGTTCTAAGCAAGGAAGTGACCACAGAAGAGATTAACAACGCATTTAAAGAGTATGCTGAAGGAAGAATGAAAGGAATTCTGGGCTATACAGAAGAACCGCTTGTTTCTATGGACTTCAAGGGAACAACTTTCTCAACGGTTGTCGATGGTCTGAGCACATTTGTTATTGGTGGTAATCTGGTGAAGGTTTTGGCTTGGTACGACAACGAGTGGGGTTACGCCACCAGATTAGCAGATTTGACGAATTTCGTCATTGAAAGAGGCCTGTAATATGAAGTTAAGAAGCATCCGAGAGGCTGAGGTCAGGAATAAGCGCGTCATTGTTCGAGTCGACTTCAATGTACCTTTGGATGCAGAAGGCAACGTTGCAGATGACTTTCGCATAAGGGCGGCTCTTCCCACCATTGAGTATTTGGTGGAAAATGGAGCAAAAATCATACTAATCTCACACCTGGGTAGGCCCAAGGGCAAGCGAGACAAGAAATACAGTCTGGTCGGTGTGGCAAAAAGACTTGCTGAGCTTCTTCATAAAGAGATCCTTTTTGCTCCTGATGTAGTAGGCGAGGAAGTTGAATTGGCAGTGAATGGTTTGAGATCTGGCGATATTCTACTTTGCGAAAATGTACGGTTCCACGAAGAGGAAGAAAAGAACGATGCCGAATTTGCAAAGAAGATCGCCAGCTTGGGTGAAGTCTTCGTAAACGATGCATTCTCGGCTAGTCACCGTGCTCATGCCACTGTGGAGGCCATAACAAAGTTTCTTCCATCATACGCGGGCTTTCTCATGGAGAAAGAGGTTAACTACTTATCCATGCTTACAGAGAACCCTCAAAGACCCTACTATCTTGTTCTTGGTGGTGCTAAGGTAAGCGACAAAGTTGCGCTTCTGCAAAATCTGTTACCAAAAGTTGACGGCATGGTGATCGGTGGAGCTATGGTATTCACTTTCTGGAAGGCTCAAGGGAAGGAAACTGGCAAGTCCATAGTGGAGGACGATTTAGCCGGATTTGCTAAAGACCTGCTTGAGCAGGCTGCTTCACAGAACAAGGAGATAATCCTTGCGAAGGACTTTGTGGTCGCCGATGAGAACAGAGAACACACGGAAATCAAAAACATTAACGATTTTGGAGCCACGGATATTGGGTACGACATTGGGCCTGAAAGCATTAAAGATTTCAAAAATGCACTGGTCAAAGCGAGGACGGTTTTTTGGAACGGACCACTGGGGCTTTTCGAAGATCCGAAGTTTGCCGAAGGTACCAAACAAATAGGTGCGTTCCTGGCAGATTTCCCGGGTAGCGTTGTAGTTGGCGGTGGTGATACGGCTAACGCTGTCAGGGAAATGGGGCTTTTTGATAAATTCGCTCATGTGAGTACTGGTGGAGGAGCTTCATTAGAGTTCCTTGAAGGAAAACTGCTTCCAGGAATTGCTCCACTGGTGGTGGAGGGTTGATCGCTTTGCGCTACGTTTTTGGCAACTGGAAGATGAACGGTACCTTGGCTTTTGCTAAGGAGTACGTAGATAAACTGTTAGAATTGGTGCGGCCTGCTTCAGTGCAGGTCGCACTTTTTCCGCCTTTTACCGCTTTAGGTGGTTTCTCCGATTTTGTAAAAGGTACTTTCTTGAAGTTTGGCGCTCAGAACATGCATTACGAAGACTCAGGTGCTTTCACTGGAGAAATATCACCGGTCATGTTGAAAGAGTTTGACGTGGATTACGTGCTTATTGGTCACTCTGAAAGGCGTCATATTTTTCTTGAAAATGATGAGATGCTTATGAAGAAAGTTGAAGCAGCTCACAGACACGATATTCCAGTAGTGTTTTGTGTAGGAGAAACATTAGAAGAAAGGCGAAGCGGAATAACAAGAGACATTCTAAAACGTCAACTTATCTTGGTACAAGACATTTTGAGCACTGGTGACATTGTCGCTTATGAACCTGTTTGGGCCATAGGAACGGGTGTTACGCCTACCATGGAAGAAATTGGTGAAAGCATTTCATGGGTGAAGGAATTACTTAAGGCAGAGTTACCTGTTCTTTATGGTGGCAGTGTGAACAAAGGCAATGCTGCTGACATTGCAAGGGTCTCCGAGGTAGATGGGGTTTTGGTAGGCGGAGCTAGCCTAAAAGTTGAAGAATTTGCTATTATAATAGAAGCGTTCGACCAGAATATTTAGCTGCGAGGTGTTTAGCTGATGAAACAAGTGATTATGATTGTGCTGGGGATAGTGTCCTTTGTGCTTTTGTTGCTAATAACTCTTCAAGAGCCAAAGGAGGAAGGCTTGGGAGCCATAGGCGGTTCTGCTTCTATGTTCCATGGCGCATCGCCAAGAAGTAAGCTTTTCGATAAGCTTATTATTGGTTTTGGTGTTGCCTATGTGCTGCTCGTCATTTTAGCAGTGGTGCTAAAATAGTATTTGTCAGGAGTAAGCGTCTGACTGGAGAAGGATAAAGAAAACAACGGCGTTAAAAGCACGCTTGTTTAGTCAGATTGGCTGGACAATGCGCAAGTAGGAGGTAGTGAAATGGACAAAGAGATTAAACGAAAAATCATTGAAGAGTACGCAACTCACCCTGGAGACACTGGATCACCTGAAGTTCAGGTGGCTCTGCTTACTTACAGAATTCAGAATCTGACTGAGCACTTGAAGAAGAACCCAAAAGATGTGCATTCCAGGCGCGGTCTCATACTCATGGTAAGTAAGCGTAGGAAGTTACTTAACTATCTCAGGGATAAGTCTCCTGAGCGATATCAGACTTTAATTCAGCGGCTAGGGCTGAGACGGTAACATGATAGAGCGAAGAAGAATTGAAGTCACTGGTACCATAGCCGGAAAGAAGGTTACTTTTCAATCGGGCTTTTTAGCATTACAGGCAAACGGAGCTGTTTTGGCTCGTTTTGGTGATACGGTAGCTTTATCTACTGTGCTAATGAGCTCTGAACCGAAATTGGATATAGACTTCTTTCCACTTACTGTGGATTATGAAGAGAAATCATACGCTGTGGGAAAGATCCCCGGAGGGTTTTTTAAAAAGGAGGGACGTCCCACTGACGCTGAGATATTAAAGGCTCGTCTAATTGACAGGTCTATTCGTCCCATGTTCCCTGATGGCATGAGAAATGAAGTTCAGGTTTTGAATATGATCCTGGCTGCAGACATGGAAAATCCTCCTGACATAGTAGCTTTAAATGGAACTGCTGCCGCATTAGCTGTGTCGGACATACCGATACCAGAGTTAATTGCAGGAGTAAGGGTGGGGTACATTGACGGTCAATACGTACTGAACCCTACCTTTGAGGAAATTAGCGAAAGTCAGCTGGACTTGGTAGTAGCTGGGACCAGAGAAAGCATTGTCATGATTGAGGCAGGCGCAGCCGAGGTTGACAAAGAAGTCCTAATTGGAGGCCTGAAGTTTGCTCAAGACGGAATACGCCAAATCATTGATTTGATTGAGGAGTTAAAAGAAAAGGTTGGGCGACCTAAGGCGGAAATTACTGTTGTAACTTTTCCCGAAGAACAACTCGACTTCCTGCGAAACCATGAAGACAGGTTTAGAGCAGCTCTCATAACGCCCGTAAAGCAAGAACGAGAGAAGGCTGTTAGCGAACTAAAGAAAGCCCTTTTTCAAGAAATGTTGGAAGTGTTCCCCGATTTGGATGAGGCTATGTTTAACCTAATGTTTGGTGAAGTCGAAAAGGAAGTCGTTCGAGCATACATGAAATCAACCAGAAAGCGAGTGGATGGGAGAGCCTTCGATGAGATAAGGCCTCTGTACGCTGAAAGCAATGTACTTCCAAAAGTTCACGGTTCTGGCTTGTTCATTAGGGGCCAGACACAGGTCCTTTCCACCGTGACGTTGGGAAGTTTTAGTGATGTCCAATTCATTGACGCCATTGGTTTGGAAGAATTCAAACGGTTCATGCATCAGTATGATTTCCCACCGTTTAGTACTGGGGAAATAAAACCTCGTCGTGGGCCTTCAAGAAGAGAGATTGGGCACGGCGCTCTGGTAGAAAGAGCTCTTTCCTACCTTATTCCCTCAGAGGAAGTATTTCCCTATACTATAAGGGTAGTGAGTGAGGTTCTTGAGAGTAATGGTTCCACATCCATGGCAAGTACGTGTGCTAGTTCCATAGCACTAATGAGTGCTGGTGTTCCCATAGCTCGGCATGTGGGTGGTATTGCCATGGGTCTGGTTGAGTATGATGATGAGAATGTAGTGCTCACTGACATTCAGGGACTTGAGGATCACTTGGGTGATATGGACTTTAAAGTAGCTGGAACCCGTGATGGCATAACAGCTTTGCAGCTGGATGTAAAGGTTAAGGGCATAAGCGTAGACACGCTGGACAAAGCCATTGACCAAGCAGAAGTAGCTAGAAGTAAGATATTGGACGTGCTTTACGATGCCATACCTTCGCCGAGGCCATTATCGGAGACAGCGCCAAGGATTGTAAAGATTGAGATTCCAGTAGATAAAATCGGTGAAGTCATTGGGCCCGGTGGTCGAAATGTGAAAAGGATTACGCAAGAAACTGGTGCAAGCATTGATATAAGGGAAGACGGTGTTGCCTTTGTCAAGGGGTTAACGGACGAATCGGTTAACATGGCAAAGCAACAAGTGGAAATGATCGTTAAAGATCCTGAAGTTGGTGAAGAGCTCACCGCACGGGTTGTTCGTGTTACACCTTCCTATGCCATTGTGGAAATAGCTCCTGGAAAAACAGGTCTGCTTCATGTGTCTGAAGTATCTGAGACTCGTATAAGATCTTTAGAGGATGTTCTGTCGGTGGGCCAGACAATAAAGGTTTGGGTAAAAGAAAAGGACGGAGAGGGACGTCTGAGGTTCTCTGCAAAGGAGAAAAAGAGCGAGACACATTAGTAGGAACAGTTGATGAACCAAGACTTGTGGAAGGAATTAGAAAAGTTTGCTCTAAATTGTACAGCATGCGAACTCTGTAAGACAAGAAGGAATGTAGTTTTTGGTTCGGGCGATCCCAGTTCCAGGTTATGGCTTGTAGGAGAAGCCCCTGGATCTAATGAAGACGAGCAGGGATTACCTTTTGTAGGTCAGGCAGGTGCTCTGTTGGACACGTTTCTTGAAAGGAACGGTTTCAAGAGGCACAGCCTGTTTATTACAAATGTCATAAAGTGTAGACCTCCGAACAACACTGATCCCACAGAAGACCAAAAGAACAAGTGTTTTCCCATTTTGGCAGCGCAGCTTGCCATTGGTAAACCAAAATATGTCCTGGCTTTGGGCAGGCATGCTGCGGAAGCATTTGTTCCAAGACCCTTTAGAAGTATTAAAGAGATAAGGGGTCAGGTTGTTTTACTTGGTGAAACGAAGGTTGTGGTCACATATCATCCTGCTGCTGTTCTAAGAAATCCTCGACTTGGTGAAATTGTCGAGCACGACATACAAATGATGTCAAGATTGATTGCTGGAGAGTGAGTATGATAAGGTTTTATGCTCTTGGTGGTTTAGGAGAGATTGGAAAGAATTTATACGTTTTGGAAAAAGACGGAAAAATTTTGGTACTGGATTGCGGTCTAAAATTTTCCGATGTACCCGGAGTGGACTTCTTGTTACCAGATTTTTCTTACTTGGAGAAGAGGTCAAAGGACATTCTGGGATTGTTCTTGAGTCACGGACATGAGGATCACATAGGTGGTGTACCTTTTTTCCTACAAAGAGTGAAAGTACCCGTATTCGGGTCACGGCTCAGCTTGGAACTGGTTAAAGCTAACCTGGGTTCCAGAGCTACTGAATATGATTTTGTGGAAGTTAAGGCAGGCGAATCGCAAGAGCTTGGGCCCTTCAAACTCAATTTTGTGGAGATGAGGCATTCTATTCCAGAAGCGCTGGGTTTGTATGTGGAAACGGATGAAGCTAACATTTTCTTCACCGGCGACTATAAAATTGAGGTTGCCCCTGTTTCAGGCAAACCAACAGATTTTAAGACTTTAGCCAGTATTGGTGACAAAGGCGTTGATTTCTTGCTTGCTGATTCGACTAATGCTGAACCTGCCATGATGTGGAATGGCAGCGCGAGTGCTGGAGATTGCTTAACCGAGCAACAGGTTTACGAACTGCTCGCAAAGGAAATCAGTGAGTCCAGTGGGCGGGTCATTGTAAGTACGTTTGCCTCGCACATTGACCGTATTCAGCAAATATTGAAAATTGCCGAAAAGGAAGGAAGAAGCGTTGCCATTGAAGGTCGTAGCCTGATTAGGAATTTGAAAATTGCTGAGAAACTGGGGTATTTGGACGGACTAGGTCACCGCATAGTTACTGCGCAGACGTTGGAATCCTTGCCTCGGGAAAAGCAAATGATAATAGCCAGCGGTAGTCAGGGAGAGCCTTTATCGGCATTAGTCAGGATTTCTTCGGGTACACACAAGCGAGTCAGATTAGAAAGAGGCGATAAGGTAATCATAGCCGCTTACCCCATTCCAGGGAATGAGCGAGCTGTCACTGATGTGATCAACAGCTTGCTCTACAAAGGGGCCGAAGTTCGCTTCATTCATAGCTCAGGGCATCCTTGTACTGGGAAGGATCATCAACTTATCATGCTTAATTTACTTAAACCCAGGTACTTAGTGCCCATTCACGGGGAATGGCAGCATTTGGTGGGTCACGCTGAGATAGGAAAGCGAGCTGGTTTACCCAGTGAAAACATTTTCCTTTTAGAAAATGGAGATGTACTCGTTTACGAAAAGGGAAAAGGTCAACCTCGGGTCAAGAAGCACGGCATTGAAAATGTTGGGGCTCTGATTGTGGATGGCATACTTAGTAAAGTTGAAGCTGCAGTGGCAGTAAAGGAAAGGATGAAAATAGGTTCCGAAGGTGTCGTTGTTGTAGAGGCAGTGTTTGATGAAGACCAAGGTATTTGGCTTGTGGACACCGTTATGTTGGGTGTCGTTACAGAGTCATCTCAGAGCAGTGTTAGTCAGACTCTTAATGGTGTCATTGCTCGCATGTTGAACGAGAACACCGTGTCAGATCCAGAGGAAATCGAGCAACGCGTTGCCGCCACCATAAAAGATTATCTAAAAGGAATGAACCAATATCCGGAGGTTGTAGTCAGACTCAACTCGATTTAGAATCTCACTGAGTGAGGAAAGGGGGGCGGGGACAATGTTTAAAGGTTTTAAGGACTTTCTTTCGCGCGGTAATGTGTTGGATTTGGCTGTTGCGGTGGTCATAGGCGCTGCCTTTAATAATGTGGTGGGGTCTCTGGTAAAAGATATCTTTACGCCGTTGCTCGGCCTCTTAGGTGGACTGCCTGATTTTAGTAGCTGGAAAGTGGGGCCATTAATGCTTGGATCTTTTGTAAACAGCGTCCTTTCATTCTTGTTTACTGCGGCTGTGGTTTATTTTATGTTGGTGGCGCCGGCTGAAGCTTTGAAAAATGCTACAAAAGAAAAGCAAAAAGCTGAAAAGTTGGACAAAGCCACAGAAGCGCCACCTGAAGAAATTCAGCTACTTAGACGCATTGTGGAACTGCTTGAAAGTAACGATGTCCATTAGCGCACTGTAGCAGTAGCTAATCCCGTTTTGGAATGACACAAATGAATTTCCAGACGGTGTTACCGGTGTTTTCGTACCCGTGTATGATGTCTGGCGCCACGTACAGAGCGTCTCCTGGCTGCACATCAACGGGTTCTTCACCAACAGTAATCCTCCCCTGTCCTTCCAAAGTGTATATCTCGTGCTCCCACGAGTGTCTATGGGGATACATTTTTGCACCCACTGGAAACTCGAATAGACGCATTTCAAAATGCGGTACCCCAATGTCTTTATGAAGTAGCCAACGTATGGTAACACCACCTTCGGTTCCAGCTACTTCTTCTGGTTTCACATCTTTGTAATTCACCTTGTAGTGTGCTGACATTTTTAGGTTTCACCTCCGTTATTCATATTCTAACATTCATGCTGTGATATAATAAGAAAGCTGAAAGCAAGCACGCTCTGTGTTGCCATGGTTCCCACATGCCCTGTTGGCATGGGTACAGGAGCGGAAGACTAAAAACCATATGGAGGTGTTTTTGTGGCAGTAGTAACCTTGAAACAACTTTTGGAAGCTGGTGTACACTTTGGTCACCAAACAAGGCGTTGGAATCCAAAGATGAAGTCCTTCATTTACGCCGAAAGAAATGGTATTTACATCATCGATTTACAGAAGACTTACGAGCAGTTAGAAGCTGCTTACTCATTTGTCAGAGACGCCAGCAAGGAAGGCAAGACGGTACTTTTCGTTGGCACTAAGAGACAAGCGCAGGAACCCATCCGGGAAGAAGCTGAAAGAGCCGGAATGCCATATGTGAACCAGCGGTGGATAGGCGGGTTCCTGACAAATTTTAGGACCATTAGAACTCGTATAAAGAAGTATAAAGAGCTTTTAGCTTTGAAGGAACAAGGGTATATCGAATCTTTGGATTACAAAGAACAAAAGAGAGTTCTGCGGGAGCTGGAAAAACTTGATAAATACTACTCCGGAGTAAAAGATATGGATACGCTTCCTGACATTCTGTTTGTAGTAGATACTAAAAAGGAAGAGGCAGCCATAAGAGAAGCCAAGAAGATTGGCATACCAGTAGTAGCTATGGTGGACACTAACTGTGATCCTGATTTGATTGATTATCCCATACCTGCTAATGACGATGCTGTTAGAGCTATTAAACTTATCACCTCAAAAATTGCTGATGCGATCCTGGAAGGCCGTGAGGGACGGCAAGGTATTGTGGCTCCTGAAGGACAGCAAGCCAGCATGGAAGAGATTGTTGAAGAACTAGAAGCTATCGACGAGACCGAAAAATACTTGGATCTCATTGATGAAGAAAAGGAGGAAGAATAGTATGGAGATATCTGCATCCTTGGTGAAGCAGCTTAGAGATGAAACTGGTGCAGGTTTCATGGAATGCAAGAAGGCTTTAGAAGAAACCAATGGAGATTTGGAAAAGGCAAAAATTGTTCTGAAAGAGAAAGGTTTGGCTCGCGCAGAAAAGAAAATAGGGCGAGCGGCTTCACAGGGACTCATTCATGCATATATCCACGGCGAGGGGAAATTAGGTGTATTGGTTGAAGTTAACTGCGAGACCGATTTCGTTGCAAGGACAGAGGATTTTAAGGAACTGGTGCACGAAATTGCCTTACAGATTGCGGGCATGTCACCTGAATACGTGACCGTAGAAGATGTACCTGCAGAGGTCATTGAACAGGAAAAGGAGATTTACAGAAAACAAGCTGAAAACGAAGGAAAGCCGGCAGAAATAATTGATAAGATCGTGGAAGGAAAACTCCAGAATTTCTATAAGTCCAAAGTATTGCTGGAGCAACCTTACGTAAGAGATGACTCTAAGACCATAAAGGATCTTATAAAGGAAAAGATTGCTCTTTTGGGAGAGAACATCGTGGTCCGTAGGTTTGTAAGGTGGACGTTGGGCGAGTGAGGACTGTGCAGCCGTTCAAAAGGTTGCTTGTGAAGCTAAGTGGTGAGTTATTAAGCGGAGAAAATAGTGTTTTCTCCGCTTCTTATTTAAATAATCTTTCGGAAGCTGTTTTGCGTCTGCAGAAGGAAAATAAGCAGGTCGCTTTTGTGGTGGGAGGAGGAAACATTTGGAGAGGCAGAGATGCTGATCTACTTGGCATAAATGGAACTGACGCTGACTACATTGGCATGCTGTCAACGGCAGTAAACGGCCTCATGCTTAAGAGTTGCTTTGAATCCAAAGGACTAAAAGCAGAGCTTGTTTCCAGTTTTTTCATAGAAGGCATAGCTTATAGACGCCATCCTTCGGAGATAAGGGAGTTTCTTGAAAACCAGGTCGTAGTAATATTCGTCGGTGGTACAGGAATGCCACATTTGACCACAGATACGTTGGCTGCTATTCGGGCTGTGGAGATATCAGCCGATTTGTTGGTGAAATTGACCAAGGTTGATGGTGTGTATGATAAAGATCCCATGAAGTACACGGACGCCTGTAAGTTCGATGTCCTCACATTTGACGAAGCGGTACAGAAGCGTTTAGGTGTGATGGATTTAGCGGCTTTTGCATTGCTTAGGGACAAAAACATTCCTGTGGCGGTCATAAAAGGCACTGACCCAATGGAACTGGTTTCCTTCCTGCATGATTCTAACAAAGGCACGCTAGTCATACCTTATTCACAGGAGGTGCATGGGGAGTGAAGGAGCATGAGATCACCCGTCAAGCAAGAGAGCATTTTCAAAAGACCATTAACACCATGAGTGATCAGTTAAGTACGGTACGGGCTTCCAGGGTAAGTCCTGCCATCTTGGAGCCGGTTACTGTGGAGTACGCGGGCGCAAAGTACAAGTTAAGTGAACTTGCCATGATTGTGGCACAGGACGCCAGGACGCTGATCATTGAACCCTGGGATGTTTCCATGATTCCTGCCATTTCTAGGTCACTTCAGAAGGCGAATGTGGGTGCTAACCCCAGTGATGATGGTAAGAGGATAAAACTGGTATTCCCGAGTTTGTCTCAAGAGAGAAGAGAAGAATTGGCACGTTTAGTTGATAAGTATCTCGAGGAATCCCGAATTGCTCTAAGAAACATAAGGCGAGAATACATTGACGAAGTAAAAGCAAGGGAAAAGAAGAAAGAACTTTCAGAGGATGAGAGCAGACGCATCCAAAACGAGATACAAAAAGCATTTGAGGAATACGAAAAGCAAATGGAACAAATCTGCCAAAGAAAAAGAAAAGAAATCATGGAAGAGTGACAGTTATTGCAAAGAACGCCAGTGCTTAAAGAAATTGTTTTTCGGACCCTGTGGGGTATAGTTGTTGTTGGAACTGTATTGGTCAGCTGTATGTGGCGTCCTAGTTATCTGCTATTAAGCATTGCAGTAGGCGGTCTTTGTAGTCTGGAACTCTCTGTCATGTACAAGGAACCTTGGTGGAGAGTTATTTCTTTATCTGCCGTCGTTTACGTTGTAACATCTTTCACGGGCATAGATGCGGGCATAGTTGTGGGATTGGTGTTTACTATTCTAACCACTCTAAAGTTAAACCCTAACGAATCCAAAGATAGAACCTCCGTGTTAGTTAAGCTGTTGGCTTCCTACATCGGACTTTGTGCTGGTTCCTTTACTACTTTGCAGTCTGAACTGGGGCCAGGCTGGTCTCTAGTTGTTTTTTGGTTAGCCGTTTGGATCTTTGATTCCACAGCGTACCTGTGGGGAAGATTCTTAGGGCAAGAGAAATTCGCTCCCTTCATAAGCCCCGGTAAGAATTTGGAAGGTTTCGTTTTTGGCTATTTAACCACTGTTCTTGCCTGTGCATTGCTCAGTGTTTGGCTAAAAGAACCTTTACTGAACATGTTCGGCATCATCGTACCATTAGCTGGCATAAGCGGAGATCTGTTGGAATCCTGGGCAAAGAGGATCGCCGGTGTTAAGGATTCAGGGAAACTGATTCCTTACCATGGTGGTATGTGGGATCGCTTTGATAGTTCTTTACTTGCGTCCTTGGCGGTCTTGGTGGCAGTGAAATGGCTTTAAGAGTTGTTGTTATTGGAGCCACGGGCTCTGTTGGTCAGCAAACATTGCAGGTAATTGATAGGTTTCCCGATAAATTCGTCCCTTCTTTACTGGTGGGAGGTAAGAATCTTAATCTTTTAAAGCGTTTGGGACAGCGATATAGTTGTTCAATCTTTAGCCCATGGCTAAAGGGCTCTGAGAAGTTGTCTTTGGCCGAACTGGAAGATGCAGACATTATGGTTTATGCGGCCTCCACCGTGGATTATTTGAGCCACATGAGCCATTTTTTGAGCCTGGGTAAGCCCGTGTGCCTGTCCACAAAAGAGATCATTGTTGAAGCTTGGCCCTTAATAAAAGGTTTTAGTGAATTGGTGCGACCGGTGGATTCTGAGCACAGCGCATTATGGCGCATAGGTGCCAAAGAACCAGGAGTGAAGAGTATTTATGTGGTGGGGTCAGGTGGTTCACTCCGTGACAAAGAGAAGGAAGAGATAGAAAACGCCACCTTAGCACAGGTGCTCAGTCATCCGGTGTGGGAAATGGGACCCAAAGTCACGTTTGACTCAGCATTTCTCATTAACAAGTCCATGGAGGTCATTGAAGCTGCGCATCTATTCAACCTAAGGCGCGAACAAATTGACATTGTCATAGAAAGAACTGGCTCTGTCCATGCTTTAGTGAACTTCGTTGACGGCTCCCGAAACGTTTTCATCTCAAAGCCTACCATGTTAATCCCCATTGCCTACGCTTTGTCATACCCCGATACCTTGTCTCTTGATGAGGAACTGACACCGTCATATGACGGCTTGGAATATCGCTTAGAGCAACCGGACTTTGACAGGTTCCCGTGGGGTAAGTTGGGACATTACGCTTTGGAGCTTGGGCACACGTCAAGAATGGCGTTTTCTGTGGCTGATGAAATTGCTTTTGAATGTTTCCGGAATGGGATCATGAAACCTTCGCAAATCCTTTCTTTCTTGGTAAAAGCTATGGAAGATTATCGGGCGGTATCTTACCCTGAGTCCATCTCTGATTACTTCTCATTACGTCATGATATGATTGAAAAAATGTGGAAGGAGGTTCGAGCCATTTGAGCGTTCTTTATGTGTTACTGGCAATTATTGCTTTGTCAGTGCTGATGATTTTACATGAGTATGGGCATTATTTGGCTGCCAAGAAGCTGCATTACCCAGTGACAGCTTTTGGTATAGGCTTTGGTCCAAACATAATTAAGAAGCAAATAGGTGAGACGGAATTCCGTGTGGGCATTCTTCTCTTTGGAGCTTATGTGGAAGTTCCTGCTATGGACGGGGAAGGAAATCTAACCATAAAACCTCTTCACAAAGTCGCCATTGCCTTAGCGGGGCCCTTGATGAATTTCATCTTAGCCTTTTTAGTAGTATTTATTGTCCTGGTTGGGGGTAATCCTTTGGAGCCTAGTACAGTTGTGGGCTCCGTTGTACCTAACTCTTCTGCAGCTGAGGTACTCCAAATTGGCGACAAGATTCTACAAGTGGATGGCAAGTCTGTTAGTAATTTTGAGGATTTCCAGCACATTGTTGCTACCAAGAAAGTTGGAGATAAAGTTTCACTGGTCATAGAGCGAAGTCATGAGGAGCTTACTGTGGAAGTGGAGGTAAGGAAGCTCACCTACGAAGGAGACACTTTCGTTGGGGTTGGGATTTCTGGAGCTCCAACAAAGTACTCTCCGTTGGCTGCTTTAGGAAAGTCTTTTCAGGAACTTTGGACCATGATAAAGGAACTCTGGAAGGCGCTCGTTCTCATAATCTCGAGGCCTAAGAATGTCGAAGTGATGGGCATAATTGGCATAACTGCTACAATGGCAAATTTTGCAAAGGCAAACCTTATGTTGTTCCTTTACTTGGTAGCTTTCATAAGTGCTAACCTGGGGTTCATAAATCTGGTTCCTTTTCCGGCGCTTGACGGGAGCTTGATATTAGTTGGTCTCATAGAGAGCTTCATAAGGAGGCCATTGCCTAAGAACTGGGTAAACATGGTGAACATAATTGGTTTTGTGTGCTTGATGGGCCTGATGATTTACGTATCGCTGCTTGACATAGGGAGACTCATGGGGTTCTGACGAAAATGGAAGCGCAAAGAAGAAAAAGTAAAGCAGTTCAAGTGGGTAACGTTGTCATAGGTAACGGCGCTCCTGTGGTTGTACAAACCATGCTGAAAACCAACATAGTTGATTTAAATGCTGCACTGGAAGAGCTCAGACAGGACGTGGCTGCCGGAGCGCAACTAATCCGCTTTGCAGTGCCTGATGAACTTGCAGCAAACAACATTAGAGTGTTAGTAAAAGAGAGTCCAGTACCTTTGGTGGCAGACATTCATTTTGATCCAAAGTTAGCGCTCAAGGCTTTGGAAAGTGGGATCGCTAAACTGAGGCTTAATCCTGGAACCATAAAAGACAAGTCTGCTCGACGTGACATCGTACTCCTGGCTAAAGAGAAAAACATTCCTATCCGCATTGGTCTTAACACTGGTAGCCTACCTTTGGAAAGAATGAGAAACGGCGAGACTTTGGTGGACTTTGCGATTCGCGTCATGTCAGAAGAAGTGGACATGCTTCGTGAACTTTCTTTCGAAAACATTGTCCTCTCCATAAAGAGCTCTGATCCTGTAGAAAACATTGTTGTGAATCGAAAACTGGCTCAGTGTTTTGAATATCCCATCCACCTTGGCGTTACCGAGGCTGGACAGGGCTCGGAAGGATTGATTTATTCGGTTGCCGGCATGGCTCCTTTGTTACTTGAAGGTATTGGAGACACAATTAGGGTTTCTTTGAATGGTCCTTCCGTTGACGAAGTCGAGGCAGGGTATCACCTTTTAAGAGCTTGCGGTATTTCGAGTAGGGGAGTCCATGTAGTAGCCTGTCCCACCTGCGGTCGCCTGGAACGGAAAACTTGGGATGTGGTCGCGAACTTAAGGGAAAAGCTGAAGGATATCGAACAGCCGCTAGTGGTGGCAGTTATGGGGTGCATGGTCAACGGGCCTCAAGAGGCCTCTCGCGCTGATATTGGTGTGGCTTTGGGCAAAGCAGGTGCTGTGCTTTTTAAGGAAGGGCAAGTGGTAAGAGTTATAAAAAATGATGAAGGCATTGCTGAAGCCATATTGTCAGAATTACAGTTACAAAGTTTGGGAGGTTCGAAAGATGATGAGAGCCAGTAAGTTTTTTTACAAGACACTCAGAGAAGACCCTAAGGACGCAGAAGCTTCTTCTCACAAGCTTCTCATAAGGGCTTCAATGATAAAGCAAATTGCTTCAGGCATTTATGCTTTCTTGCCTTTGGGTCATCGAGTGCTTAAGAAAATTGAGACCATAGTCAGAGAAGAGATGGACGGAATTGGCGGTCAAGAGATGACCATGTCCATTATGATGCCGGCAGACATGTGGAAGAAGACAGGGCGCTGGGACCTTTATGGTGACGATATGATTAAGCTTAAGGACAGAAAGGATCAAGACTTCTGTCTAGGTCCTACTCATGAAGAACAGATTACTACGTTAGCGGGGCAGTTGATTTCTTCTTACAAGCAGCTTCCCCAGCTTGTGTATCAGATTCAGACAAAGTTCCGCGATGAGCCTCGTCCCCGCTTTGGTCTCATAAGGCTGAGAGAATTCGTCATGAAAGATGCTTATTCCTTTCATGATTCCGAGGAAAGCCTCAAGACAACCTATGATCAAGTGCTTGGTGCTTATAAGAGAATTCTAGAACGTTTGGAACTCAGCTACGAGGTGGTGGCTGCAGATCCAGGACAGATTGGAGGTAGTCTTTCTCATGAGTTCATCGTGCCAGCTGAAGTAGGTGAAAGCACGGTTTTCAAGTGCGACAAGTGTGGATATGTTGCAACTTCTGAAGTGGCGACTTCGGTGGTACCAGCTCCTGAGTTTTTAGAGAAGCCTGCTTTAGCAAAAGTACACACACCTAACGTTTCTTCCATAGAGGACGTGGCCGCGTTTCTGCAACTGCCCAAAGAACGAATCGTAAAAGCAGTGATGGTGATTGGCGACAGCGATCCCCAAATGATCTTGGTCCGTGGTGATAGGGAACTGGATGAATCAAAAATGAACAGGCGTTTTTCACAGTGGCGTATGATGACTGATGAAGAAATTGTTTCCATGGGACTCGTCCCAGGTTTTGTGGGGCCAAAGGAGGGTGTAGCCGGTCTAACTATTCTCAAAGACCGTTCTCTGGATTCTTTGGAGTGGGGCGTTACCGGAGCCAATGAGCGCAATTTTCATATGGTTGGTGTTGACCTATCAACGTTGCCTTTCGATGAAATTGTTGACCTGTCAGCAGTAGTTGAAGGGGATTTATGTCCACAGTGTCACGGTACTCTGCGCAGCTTTACAGGTTTAGAAGTAGGGCACATTTTTAGACTTGGTACTCGCTATTCAGAGCCATTGGAAGCCTTTTATCATGATGAGAATGGCGATAGAAAACCCTTTATCATGGGGTGCTACGGTATAGGCGTGACTCGGTTGGTTAGTGCTGTCGTGGAGCAGTGTCACGATGAATTTGGGATTGTCTGGCCTTGGTCAGTAGCACCTTTCCATGTGGTCATCATTCCCATGGGTGAAGTGGAAAGTCAAGTTCAATATTTGGAGACCATGCTATCTTCCGCAGGATTAGATGTTTTTGTGGATGACAGAGACGAGCGACCAGGTGTCAAGTTTGTGGACGCTGATCTGATTGGTTTTCCTGTTCGTCTTGTTGTAAACGCAAAGAAAGAAGGTCAGGTGGAGATTAAGTTCAGAAAAACAGGCGAGACCGTTTTGGTTGACCAAGAAAATGTATTGGACACCATCTTGAGAGGCGTAGTCGACTTGTGAAGACGAACAGCTTTTTGGTAGTAATGCCCGCATTTAATGAAGAGAAAAACATTGGACGTGTATTAAGGCCTTTAAAAGAAGAAAAGTTACCAGTATTAGTAGTGGATGATGGTTCTACCGACAAGACAGCCTGGGCCGCATCTTGCGAGGGAGCTTTGCTTCTCATACTTCCGAGGAACCGTGGTAAGAGTGCTGCTGTGAAGGAAGCCACTAGGTTCGATGTGGACAAAGTAGTACTTCTGGATGCTGACTTAACTGGTTTTACCAGAGGTCATGCTGCTCAAATTAAGAATTGGGTAAACTCATATGACTGCGCACGGATCATGTTAAAGGGCGGAAGAACAGCTACGACGTGGTCGCATATTATCAGTCCTGCTTTGGCTGGCCAACGTATTCTGCCCATGGCTGTGCTCAAAAGGTTCTATGAGAGCTCCAGTGTCAGTGGCTTCCAGCTCGAGGTTGCCCTTGAAGACTATTTAAAGAAGGAAAGATTGAAACAAGAAGAGCTAGTCTTGGAAGGCGTAGGGCAGGTAATGAAAGAGGAAAAACGGGGATTTTGGCCGGGTCTAAGAGCTCGTCTTAGAATGTACCTTGATATTCTCTCCTACAAACTTAGAGGGAGACCCACGATATGACCGAAGCAGGTCTCCCTTTTTTCTCATTGATTGGTTAGTTGTCTCTCTTTACCTTTTTACTCCCTGGGTTCGATGATGAACTTAATCGCAGTTCTGTCTTCCTCTCCAATCTTTACATCGGTAAATCCTGGGATGCAAACAATGTCTATACCGTTTGGAGCTAGGAAACCTCTTGCAATAGCGATCGCTTTTGTGGCCTGGTTTACTGCGCCAGCCCCAATAGCCTGTAGTTCAGCTTCTCCGTGCTTTCTAATTACCTCCGCGAGCGCACCAGCGGCCTTCTTCGGATCAGTCTTCGCCGAAATCTTCAGTACTTCCATGCTAGAACCCTCCTTGTATCAAAGGTTATAGTTATTATACCCCATGAAGGATTTTTTCAAACTTAACCTTTTCGCCTTTTGTAAGCCTGAGGAGCCCACCATGGTTCGTCCCACATTTCTGCGGCCGTGTTACCCCATGGTGCTGACACTAAAGATGTGAACACGCCCAAAGCTGCTCCAATAACCGCTCCAGGTATGCCGAGTGCGTGGGACCCAAGCCAGCTCAAAAAAGTAGCTGCGCCTAATACTTGGAATAGTTTTGGCATGACCTGTTTTCTTATTCTTACCGTGAGGATAGCTACCAACGTTGCCATAGATAATACTCCGAGAATAGCTGGGAATGTTATCATGTAAACAAAGTCATAAAGCTCCATGGCAAAAACCAAGACCAAGAGCCAATAAAATTTAGAGGAGGTTCTTGGAGTTTGTTCGGGGCTGCTGAAGTACTGAACAACACCACCCCAGAAGAACCAAAAAAGGTAAAGTGCGATAAAAGTGATCAGTACTATAGCTATTACGTGCATGCATTAATTATAACCGAAACTGCTCGGAGAGGTGAGATAAAAACATGAAAATTGGCTGGGACATTTCACATTTAGAGTTTACAATTACAGATTATTACTACTATGGAAAACTAAGCCACTTTCTTAAAGAATGCGGTTTCATTGTTAGTGAAGTGAAGGATTTTGAATCTCTGGGTCACTATGACACCATCGTTTTTAATTACCCAGAGAAAGCTTTCAGTGATTTGGAAGTTCATCAAATAGAGAGCTGGGTTTCTAAAGGGAAAATAGTCGTATTTGCAGGCTACTACAAGAATGAGGACGGGGTTGGTGAAATTATAAACAGCGTGACCAAGCATTTCGGTCTTACCATGAACCTAAATGAAACTCTTGATCATTCTAGCGAAGACCCTTATTTTGTAAATGTGGTCAGTCGCAACGGTCTAAAAGGAGTTTTTCCATGTACTGACACGGTGTCTGGCAGTGAGGTCATATTAACCTCAAGCGTGGGTCATGTAGGTTCTCAGGTAAGAGTTGGAACGGGGAAAATAATACTGCTTGGAACCTGCGTATTCTGGGACTCTTTTAGTCTGCACTTGGCTGACAATGCTACGATCGCAAAGAGAATACTAGCAGGTGAAGAAGTTTAGATTATCACTCATGGATTTATGAATATTTCCTAATGACAGCTACAACTTTTCCAACAATTTGGACCTCTTCATTTAGTGGTAGGGGGGCGTATTGTGGGTTGTCAGGTTCAAGCCACCAGTTGCCGTTTTGGTCTTGTTTCACCCGTTTGACAGTGGCCATTTCATCAATAATGGCAACAATGATATCACCGTTAATCCACTCAGCATCGGAGTTGACAATGACGATGTCTCCTTCTAAAATACCAGCGCCTTGCATGGAATCGCCTTTGACTTTAAGACCGAACTGGTTGGGAGATAAGAAGATATCCTCCACGGAAAGATAGCCTTCGAGTTCTTCCACAGCCAGCGTTTTCAAACCCGCGGTCACTTTACCAATTAAGGGAACCTCCATGGGCAGTATCAAAGAGCGATGACCTGAAGTACGCTTTATGTACCCCTTTTTCTCCAACGCTTCTAAGTGCTTCGAAACTCCTCTCGGAGAAGAGATGCCAAGAATAGCACAGAGCTCTCTAACTGTCGGAGGATAGTGGTTTTCAGCTATAAAAGATCTTATTGCGTCTAGAACTTCTTTTTGTCGAGCTGTTAGTTCTTTCATACAACAAAAGTATACCATAAGTGATAACGTGCTTTACAGTGATGAGCCTTTCGTGTATAATTGATTTTGATTGTGGGGGCGTGGCGGAATGGCAGACGCAGCGGACTTAAAATCCGCTGAGCAAACGCTCGTGTGGGTTCGACTCCCACCGCCCCCACCAATGGAAGGTAAAGTCCCAGTCTCATACATTGGGAGTCTGGTAAATCGTTTTTATGGAAAGCGCCGTGACGAAGTTTTAATTGACGCTTCTTATCTGACCGACAGTGCTGTAGTAGATTTAGATGCTCCCATAGTGGTGAGCACTGATCCTATTACTGGTGCCGACAGCAGTGTTGTCACGCAACTGGCAGTTCATGTGAACGCAAACGATGTGCGCGTGGCTGGGGGTGAACCGGTGGCTTTTTTAGCGGTTATCCTTTTGCCTACCAATTTTCCTCAAGAAGATTTGGAAAGCATGTTTGAGCACCTTCACGCTGGCTTGAACTATGAAAACGCACAGCTGGTAGGGGGACATAGCGAATTTACTCCGGCCGTGAACAAGCCTGTGGTAATCGGGACCATGTTCGGTAAGCGGATAAGGGAGCTTAGCAAAGAGTTTGTAAAACCGTCTCAACATGTATTTTTTGCAGGCACGTTGGGCCAGGAGGCTATGATGCTCTTGAAGGGTTCTTACAGTCATGACATACTGAAAGTTTCGGTTAAGCCTATCATGGACGTGGTTCTGAATGCTCCATCTCTGGTTTTTGCTCACGATTTAACTGAAGGGGGGCTTGTGGCTGGGCTATGGGAGCTCACAAGGGGAACATCCCTTGGCATTAATGCCTTATTTCCTGAAGACTTTTTGGATGATGAATTGATAGAGCTTTCTCATCGGTTTGGGTTCAACCCTTATAAAATCATCTCCTCGGGTTCAGTGCTACTGGTCTGTGAAAACAAGCAAGAATTGACGCACAGACTGGAAAAGGATCATGTGCCTTTTGTTTACCTTGGTGAGCTAAAACAGAACTGTGCTACGTCTTTGAACGGTGTGCCGCTCGACAGGCTTGATCCAGAAGGGCCTGATGAGCTTTGGACTTTACAAAGTGGTCTATCAACTTAACACTGCGAAAGTTGCGAACTTAAAAAGTTGCATGCTCTTTGGGAGTCCCAAGTGATTTCTGATACCATTCTTTTGCGCTTCATCAGTGTGTATAATCTTGTTAGGCATCGCAATTTCAAAGTCAAAGGAGGCTTTTCAAAATGGCTGTAAAAGTAGACAAGGATTTGTGTATTGCTTGTGGGGTTTGTATGGCATTATGCCCAGAGGTCTTTCAGGCTGATGCGGAGGGGAAAAGCGAAGTAATTGCAGGTGCTGATGAAAGTCTGCCTTGCGTCGATGAAGCAATTGACTCCTGCTCAACAGGTGCTATCAGCAGAGAATAATCAAGAGCTTGAAAACCGAACCAAGGCTGTGCCAGCTGTTCTTCAAGTCAGCGAAAATGTCTACATGACAAAACGTTGACAACTGCAAAATTCCTGCTATACTAAAAATACAAGTCTGAAAAATTGTTGAAAGGAGTGGAGTTATGGCTAACACAATATCTGCGGAACGTCGGATTCGGTTGACGAAAAAGGAAACAGCATACAACAGATACTGGCGTACAACAATGAAGACCTATGTCAAAAGGGCGAAAAAGGCAATCGAGGCTGGGGATCGTGAAGCAGCTGAAGCAGCCGTTCTAAAAGCTCAGAGTGTTATTGACAAGGTGGCAGTGAAGGGTGTCATTCACAAGAACGAAGCTGCTAGGCGTAAGTCACGCTTGATGAAGCTTTTTAATCAGAAGTTTCAGTAGTGTTAACGAGCATTTTTTTCTTGTATAATGAAGTCAGCCTGTAAGAAGGAGGGCTGAGCATGGCTCTAAAAGTTGACAAAGAACTGTGCATAGCTTGCGGCGTATGCATGGCTTTGTGTCCAGAAGTTTTCCAAGCGGATGCTGAGGGCAAGAGTGAAGTAATTGAGGGCGCTGATGAGACACAGCCCTGTGTAGACGAAGCAATCGATTCGTGCCCTACAGGAGCAATTAGTCGGGAATGAGGCGGAAGCCTCATTCCTTTTCTTTTTGAGCAGGGATGATTCTATCTGATGGTTTGTTAAAACAGCTTCTGTCTTATAAGGCATTGGTTATTGACCCTTTAAACGAAACACAAATACAGCCTTCGTCGGTAGATTTGACGCTAGGTAATACGTTTCTCGCCATTGACAACATAAACGTTCCCTTTTTAGATCCTAAAAGAAAAGAAACGATTAAATATAGAGAAATACGCATAGAGAACGGTGGACAATTGATACTTCAGCCTGGTTATTTCTTATTAGGGACAACCACCGAGCGGCTTATGCTGCCTAACTTTCTGGTGGCACGTGTGGAAGGTAGATCCTCCTTAGGTCGTATGGGCATTCTCATACATGCTACTGCTGGATATGTTGATCCGGGGTTCTGTGGCCAAATCACTTTGGAAATATCCAATGTTAACAACTTACCCGTAGCTCTATACCCTGGTATGAGAATATGTCAGGTCAGTTTCGAGCTGCTTTTCGAGAATTGTCTGGTGCCCTATGGACTCAAGGGAAAGTACCAGGGGCAAGAAGGCCCTGAGGGAACAAGAATTTACATGGACTTTTTAAAGGAGTGATGCGTAGTGCATAGCGCCATTGTATTAGGAGGTGGAGTTGGAAAGAGGTTTAACTCGAAGGTACCGAAGATAATGCACCGACTAGGGGAGAAGCCCATCATATATCACCTTTGGGATACGTTACAAGCGGTGGAAGGCGTCGATGAAGTCATATTAGTTACATCCCCTCAAATAGCGGAGCTTCTACCCAAGGATGCAAATGTGGTAGTACAGGAAGAACCTTTGGGTACGGCTCACGCTGCATTTTTAGGAGCCTCAGCCGCCAAAAATGATAATGTAATCATAGTTAATGCTGACATACCCCTTGTTCGGAGAGAAACGTTTTCAGCAATGGTTGAATCCTCCTACTCCAGGTTAGTAGCAGTTGCGCGTTTTCCCTTTGAGAGCGATTTCGGAAGGGTACGGTTTGTAGATGGGTTATTACGGCAGATAGTAGAACTGTCTGACATGCGTGATCAGCGTGAAAAAGAAATACCTTTTGTTAATGCTGGTGTATACAAGGCAAGAAAAGAAGACATCATAGATTCCTTTCCCTTGCTCAATAGGTCAAATGCTAAGAACGAGTACTATATCACTGACCTATTTAACTTGTTGGCTGAGCATAAAGGAGTACATGTGATCTTGTTTGAAGATTGGTCACAGTTCATGGGCATCAATACCAGGCAAGATTTGGCGAAAGTTCTTCATGTTTACAAAGAAAGACTTTTGGAAAGGGCTATGGAGCAGGCAACCATTATCGATCCTGGGAGCACATATGTGGGAGAGAACGTAAAGGTAGGAAAGGACTCAATTATTCTTCCGAACACTACACTCCTCGGTTTCACCGAAATTGGTGAAGACTGCGTAATAGGACCGAATGTAGAAATAAGGGACTGTGTCATTGGTGACAAATGCCAAATAAGATTCTCTGTACTGGAAGAAGCGACTTTAGAGGACTCAGTAGTGGTCGGGCCATTTGCTCGGATTAGACCCGGAACGTACTTGAAGCATGGTGTAAAAATAGGTAACTTTGTTGAGATCAAAAAGACCGTGGTGGGCAATAGAACAAAGATTAACCATCTTTCCTATGTAGGCGATGCTCAGGTTGGCGAGGACACCAACATAGGTGCTGGGACAATTACTTGCAATTATGACGGCTACGATAAAAACCCAACTATAATCGGCGACAGAGTGTTCATCGGTTCTGACACCATTTTGGTTGCGCCCGTGAAGCTTGAAGACGATTCTTTTACCGCTGCAGGTTCAGTGATCACCGAGAACGTGCCCAAATACGCTTTAGGCATAGGCAGAGCCTTGCAGGTTAACAAGGAAGGTTGGGTGCTCAAGTACAGGAAGAAAAAGGAGATGAATCAGTAATGGGCGTTGATGGCAGACCCATGGCGGTCATTTCCGGAACTGCCAATAGGCCTTTGGCGGAAAAAATCGTAAGCGAGCTTGGAATGGATTTGTTACCAGTGGAAATCTATCACTTTAAAGATGGTGAGACTGGTATACGGATCAAGGAGTCGGTTAGGGGATATGAGGTGTTTCTCATACAGCCCACATCACCACCTGTGAACGAGAATCTCATGGAGCTACTGATTATGTTGGACGCCTTGCGGAGAGCCTCTGTTGCGGAGATTACCGTAATCATGCCCTACTACGGATACGCACGGCAGGATAGGAAGAGCAAGCCCAGGGAACCCATTTCTGCAAGATTGGTTGCTGAGCTCATAGAAGCTGCTGGTGCTGACAGAGTGGTAGCTGTAGATCTGCACGTTCCTCAGATACAAGGTTTCTTCAAAGTGCCTGTGGATAACCTTACGGCCATGCCTCTTTTTGCTGATTATGTGCGACGAGAGAAACCTTTATTGCAAGATGTAGTGATTGCTTCGCCTGACGTGGGCGGAGTAGTAAGAGCCAATGGCCTCGCGTACCGTCTTGATAACAGGCCTTTGGTTATTTGTGACAAGAGAAGAACAGCGGCAAATGTGGCAGAAATTGTGCATGTCATTGGAGATGTGGTGGACAAAGATGTGCTCATTGTAGATGATATAATTGATACCGGCGGTTCTTTGATAAAGGCTGCCCACGTATTTAAAGAGAGAGGAGCCCGAAGTATATGGGCACTCGCTACTCATGGCTTGTTCAGTGAAGGTGCGGTTGATGCACTTGAGGCATCTGTGATTGAGCGTGTTGTGGTAACAGATACTGTTCGAAGTGACTACTCGAGCAAAAAGGTGCAAGTGGTCAGTGTGGCACGACTAATTGCCGAGGCCATAAAACGTATAAGAACAAATCAAAGTATATCAGCATTATTTGATTAAGTTAGCTAAAAGGAGTGGTAAAAGTGGCTGTTAAAGTCATTAAGCGTACAGAAGTGCAGACTGGAACAAGGAAGGTCAAGAAAATGCGAAAGGAGGGTTACGTGCCAGCGGTTTTATATGGGCAGGACATGAAAGCGACACCGATTTTGCTGGAGCGTAGCCAGGTGATAAGAGAACGCATAACACTAGGGCGTTCCTTGGAGCTTGATGTGGATGGGAAAATTGTTAGAGTCATTGTCAAGGAAGAACAAATGGATCCCATTTCGCAGGAAGTGATTCATTTGGATTTCCAGGCACTGAGTGCTGGAAGCACGGTAACTGTTTCTGTACCAATAGTATTGGTAGGCGAACCTATTGGTATCAAGAAAGGCGGAATATTGGAGTTTCCAACTCGTGAAATAGAAGTAGAACTACCTACTGAAAAGTTGGTTGAGCAGGTCACTGTGGACGTTTCAAACATGGATATCGGTGATATCGTTCACATCGGTGAGCTTGATCTACCGCCTGAGGCCAAGATTTTTGCAGATTTAGAAGAAGTAGTAGTAGCTGTAACAGTTCCAGTAGAAGAGGAAGTAGAAGAGGTAGAAGAAGAAGTCGCAGTTGAAGGCGAGCCTGAAGTCATATCAAAGGGTAAGAAAGAAGAAGGGGAGGAAGAGTAATAACATATTCACTTCATGCTGCTCATCGTTGGATTGGGAAATCCCGGCACAGAATACGAAAGTACTAGACACAACGTTGGCTGGTGGGTCTTGGACCTTCTTAGGACTAAGCTCACCGGCCTTAATTTACGTTTATTCTGCTATAGTCGAGTTTACGAATTAAAACATGACGGCTGGAAATCTGATGCGGATTTGATCGTTTATCCGCATACCTACATGAATAACAGCGGTAAGGCTGTGAAGTGCCTTTTTGAGCCTGGCATGGATCTAGTGGTAGTTCATGATGATCTTGATCTGGCAGTAGGCAAAGTTAGGGCACGTTTTGGTGGATCCAGTGCTGGTCACAAAGGTGTGTCATCAATTATCGATGCCCTGGGAACTGACTCATTTTGGCGTGTAAAAGTTGGTATCGGCCGGCCCTCTTCGAAGGAAGAGGTTATAAACTACGTATTAAGCGCGCCTCAGAAAAGCGAGAAAGAAGTGCTTGTAAAAGTAGCAGATTACATAGCTGATCAGTTATGCCTGCTCATTACTGAAAGGAGTTTTTCGCGTTTTCAGCAGAACGTAAATAGCTTTAATCCCAATGAGAATCATTAGTCAGGATCCACTGGTTTACTTCGCTACTGAAGCGAAGAACTTGGGAGAAGACCTTCCCATTATCTTGCCAGAAGGTGAAAAACAAGCTTTTCTGGATTACTACTCAGTTTTGTTTGGTATTTCTCGCAGCATGGTCTACAGCGCGCGAGACCTAGTGGAGGAAACTTTATCTCCGGAAGGCGAGCCACTGCTGATAACTAAAGGTACTCCAATGAATGTGGTTCTGGATTTTTTGAAAGCGGCTGACTACGTGAAAACCGACTTCTGTTACGGCAGTTTCCAATGGGCAAAAAGAGGCTTTGTGCTTGATGTCTACTCTGATGAGCTTTACAGGTTGGATTTTGACGAGGAGGATCGTGTTGAAAGTATCCGTGTAGTCGATCCGGATACCCAAATGTCCATAAGAAGAACTGAATACGCCACTGTTTGGACAAAGCAGGTGCCTACTCGCCCTATCGACAGAATAAAACGGGCACTCGTATATGACCCTGAGCGTACCACAAGGGAGCTAAGGGCAGTAGAGGTTGAGCTAACTTTTCCTGTGAAGAGCGTTCTCCCAGTCAGCATAGAGAAGTTTCTGTCAATACCCAGTTTCAACGTCGATGACCTTGCTGCCTACAAGGGCAAGATGGTTTTGGTAACCCAATTTCCTGAGGTTTTTTCACGTAAGCTTGGCTGGCCCGTTTTTGACTCCATATGGGCAGGCATAACAGCCGGCGAGAACAGGTTTTTGGTGCATGGCAGGCTGAGAATGCCTTTCAGTGCTAATGGTTTCGATATACATATTGACCGTGAAGGCTTAGGATGGAAAGTTGGGCATCGCAGATCTTTGGAACTGTCGTGGCATGGTTTAAGAGTTGGGGAGCCAGTGCTTCATGTGGACCGAGGAGTTGGTATTTACAACGGCATCGATTACGTGGAAGGAAAACCGTATTTTTCCATTTCTTACAAGGATGGTCATGTTCTTGTTCCTTTAGAAAGAAGCCAGAAGTTAGTTAGGGTTCCTTCAACCATGTCCATCGACAGCTTGGGACCAGAAAGATGGAGCCGAAAGAGCAAATCTTTACAGGAACGAGCTCTGAAGATGAGAGCTTTTCTTGAAAACAGGTTTAAACAGAAGAAGAGCATTCGGTCTCATGTCATAGAGCCAGACGAAGAAATTGAACAAGCATTCGCACAGTCCTTCCAGTTCGAAGAAACCACGGACCAAAAACAGGCCACAGAAGAACTCCATGCTTGGCTAGCATTGCCTCATCCGGAAGAGGCATTGATCATAGGAGAATCTGGAGTAGGCAAGACTGAGGTTCTCATGCGTGCGGCTGTAGCGGTTGCATCTAGTGGTTATAAGGCTGTCATAGTCGTTCCCACCAGAGTCCTGGTGGATCAGTATGTCGCAGCATACGGTGAACGTCTGCAAAAATGTGGACTCATATTCTCTGACGACCCAGCCGTGCCTTGGGACATATTGGTGGGAACTCATAGTGTTCTAAAGCAGGAATTGTATAACGATAAATTAGCTCTGGTCATATTTGACGAGGAACAGAAGTTCGGAGTAACCCATAAGAACTGGTTTCAAGAGCATTTCCCATGGGTTAAGGTCATCTTTAGCAGCGCTACGCCCATACCTCGTACGTTTTTCCTGGCACGCCGTGGATATGTGAAGCTCATACGCATGCATGAGTTGCCATATGGTAGGCAGAAAGTCGCTGTTTTTGCTGATGAATACTCTCCGGAGTTGGTTAGGAAAGTATTGTCGGATGAGCTGGACCGGGGTGGATTAGCTATTTACATTCACCCAACCATTGAAGGAATTGACCTACGGGCATTGGAGCTGCAACAGATGTTCTTGGATGCTGATATAGACGTTCTTCATGCTCAGATGAGCGACAAGCGTATAAAGTCCATTTTCAAAAAACTTCAGGAAGGTAAAATAGACATTCTTGTTGCCACTACTATTATGGAAGCTGGTGTGGATTTACCCATTGCGAACACCATCGTCGTAGAAGACGCTAGTCACTTGGGTGTATCGCAGATGTACCAGCTCAAGGGTAGAGTAGGAAGAAATAGTGTAAAAGGTTATGCTTGGTTTCTGTATCCTTCAACTGCCTCCCCGGCTACGCGAAGCCGTATTCATTCCACTGTGAAGTTACTTAACCATTCTGATAGTTATGCTCTTGCCGAACTAGATACACGATACAGGGGTATTGGAGAAATTTTCGGCGTAAGACAGCATGGACTGGTAAGACAAGAAGATGTGTTCGCAGTTGATGCACTTCTAGAGCAAACGTACAGGGAAGAAGAAACTGAAATTGTGGGTTGGCCGATTAAGATGAACATACCAGAGTGGATCCTGCCTGAGCCAGAAAGAAGCAATTTGCTCAAGGACATTCTGGACGCTGATACTGAACGAGAACTCATGCAGATGTTTTTGATGCTCAGAGATCTCGTAGGAAACGTTCCCGAGGAAGCTAAGGCTCTATTTGCTTATTCTTTGCTTAAGGTTTTGGGCAATAAAAGGGGTATTACAATGATAAAATTCAATTCGGGAGGGTTTCAGCTGATTAGGGAGAAGGAGGTCCAAAACTTTAAAACTGGCTTTGTCTCTTCGTGGGCTGTTATTTTTGCCGTAGTAGAGTGTTTAGGAGGTGCCAAAGAATGGTTCGAAATCCTAAAGGAATGAGAGATATCTTGCCTCCCGAAACCTTTAAGTGGCGAAGGTTGGAGATTCTATTGTCAAAAGTCGCTTTGCTTTACGGTTACGGTGAAATAAGAACCCCCATTTTAGAATTTGGTGAACTTTTTAGAAAGGGTTTGGGAGACGAAAGTGATGTGGCACTCAAGGAAATGTATGAATTCGTTGATAAGAATGGTGATGTTCTGTCGCTAAGGCCGGAAGGAACAGCTCCTGTTGCCAGAGCGGTTATTCAGCATCACCTTTACGATGTACCCGTACTTAGGCTTTTCTACACGGGACCCATGTTTAGGAGGGAAAGACCACAAGCTGGACGCTATCGCCAATTTCACCAGTTTGGCATTGAGGCTTTCGGTGTATCAGAGCCTTACATGGATGTGGAAGTACTGCTCGTAGTTAAGAGAATATTTGACCTTCTCGGGTTACCCTTGACCATACACATAAACAGCTTGGGGTGCGACGAATGCAGACCACCTTATATTGAACAGTTAAGGAATTTTGTAGTAGAAAGCATACCTGATGATGAAGAAATTGAGCGGTTTAAAAAGAACCCTCTGAAACTGTTTGACTCCAAGAGACCTGAGCATGCTCAAGTAAAATCAGACGCACCTAAAATCCTGGAGTATCTTTGTCCTACCTGCAGAGATCATTATGCGGAAGTAATAAAAGCAGCAAGAACATTCGCTATTCCCATTGTTGAAGATCCTCATTTAGCCAGGGGGTTTGACTACTATACCAGAACGGTTTTCGAGGGGTATGTGGGTGAGCTTAACTTGGCCGTTGTGGGAGGTGGCCGATACGACCATTTGGTTTCTTTCTATGGAGGTCCTGACATACCTGGCATAGGCTTCGCTATTGGCTTGGAGAGACTGATTACATCCATGCAGGAGGTACCTAAAGTGGATCCGGAACCGAAGGTAAGCTACTTTCTGGCTACCACTGGTCAAGACATGATAGAACCTGCTTTCTGGCTGGCTGAGAGCCTTAGAGACCATAACGCTGAAGTGATAATGGATTTGCGGCAGGGAAAACTACAAAAACAGTTAAAATTAGCTGATAAAGTTGATGCGCGGTATGCACTCATATTGGGTGAAGAGGAACAAAAGAACCATGCTGTTACTTTGCGCGACATGGTAACTGGCGAACAGCGAGTAATTGCTCAGGAGGCGGTTTTGGGTGAATAGGATCTATATCGGCAATGTAAAAGATGTAAAACTGGATTCAGGTGTTGAGTTATGTGGTTGGGTGCAGTATGTCAGAGACTTCGGTAAAGTAGTCTTTTTTGTCATAAAGGATAGGACGGGCATAGTCCAGTGCTATGTTGGGGCTCAAAGTGAGAAACTTCTGGAGCAGGTTAAGGCACTATCCATGGATGATGTTGTCCGCGTTAAAGGCTTAATTAGATGCCGTCCGGAGGATCAAATTAATCCAAATATGGAAAACGGCGACATAGAAATAGAAGTTGAGGATCTTGAAGTCTTGAACTCCTGTGCGCCATTGCCTTACGATGTGAACGGGGACCCAAGTGAATTTACCAAGCTCAAATACAGGTATGTGGACATAAGGCATGGCGAATTACTGACTAATCTGAGAATTCGGAGTCATGCGTCTTCTGCCATAAGAAATTACTTGTCAAATAATGGATTTTGGGAAGTAGAAACCCCATATTTAACAAAATATACTCCAGGAGGAGCACGGAATTTTGTTGTACCAGTGAGGCAACAGCCTGGCTACTTCTACGCTTTAGCTGAGAGTCCTCAAATATTCAAACAAATATTGATGATAAGCGGTGTGGATAAGTACTTCCAGTTTGCGCGCTGCTTCCGTGATGAAGATCTTCGTGCTGATCGGCAGCCTGAATTCACTCAGGTAGATATTGAAGCATCTTTTATCACGGAAGAGGACATATATGCGTTAATTGAAGGCATGATGCAAGACCTATTTGGGCAGGTTTTAGACGTCAAGGTGGATACACCTTTTCCCAGGATGACATACGATGAAGCCATGTCGCTCTACGGCTCAGACAAGCCCGATCTGCGGTTTGAGATGACCATAAAAGACTTTACAAAGGAGTTTTCACTCAGCAAATTCAACGCATTTAGAAATGTGGTAGAGAGCGGAGGAGTAGTAAGAGGGCTGTACTGGTATGCACCATTAGATAGGTCCGCACTCAAGGTGTTGGACCAAGCTGCATCAGGTAGCGGGAATAAATTCCTGTTTGTTAGCAAGTCACCTAATGGACTATTAACTAACGGGCCTAAGTCCGTTTTAGCAGAAGAAACTTGGCTCGCAGACGGAACATATGTTTTTGCTGCTGGGAATGAGTCGGATGTTCTGCCATTCTTGGGAGAGCTGAGACTGGCGTTAGGAGAATACCTGGGACTGTCTAAGGGAAATGACTACAAGTTTGTCTGGGTGACTAGTAGGCCCATGTTTGAGATAGCTGAAGATGGGTCGCTTCAAGCTGCTCACCATCCCTTTACTATGCCGGATGTAACATCCATTGAAGAGATTCAAAACGCACCTTTAAAGGTCAGGGCGAGGGCCTATGACATTGTTCTAAACGGTGTGGAGATAGGTGGAGGCAGTATAAGAATACATGATGCAAATCTTCAGAGATCGGTTTTTGAGATTCTTGGCTTGAGCGACGAGGAAATAGAAGAGAGATTTGGATTCTTCTTGGATGCCTTGTCCTGTGGTGCGCCACCTCATGGTGGCATTGCTCTGGGTTTTGACAGGCTTGTCATGATCCTTTGCGGAGCTGATAGCCTTAGACAAGTTATTGCGTTCCCGAAAACAAAGTCAGGAACGTGTCCGCTTACAGGAGCTCCTGCAAGGCTATTTGCCAGTCAGCGTCAAGAATTGTTGCCCATATTCAAACAGATTATTGAGGAGGGTGGTTAGTGGGTTGGTGATAGAGCTCTGTGTTCCTTGTTTAGAGGAATATGGCTTACTCTTGCAAAAGGTTGTTGCGGGCGTAGGTCAAATATGGAATTTGGATTTAGATAAGTTCTTTGAACTGAGTTTGGTCGTCATAAAAGCGTTCGAAGGTGCCACTAAAGAGGACGGACCAGGCAGTTTTCGTCTGAGGTTATCCCACATGAATGAGGACAGAATGCAGGTGGACATTGAGAGTGACAAGCCCATTGACATGGAGACCTACAGATTATTTTTGCTGCCCTACATGGGCCAAGAGCTTGAGAGATGTAAGAAGGTCATCTTGTACCTATGACGGAAAAGGAAAAGAAGTTAGCGTGGCAGCTTCTGGAACGGTACGCCGAAACCAGAGATCCTCGCATACGCGACACACTATTTCTTATGTACAAGCCGCTTGCAGATTCTGTGGTGAACAGATTTGCTCCCTATCAGATTGACAAGGACGATTTGCGTCAAGAAGCCTACAGAGCCTTGGTTGATGCCATCGAAAGATTTAATCCCTCATACGGGAACCTGTTTGAGACTTTTGCCCTACCGACCATAGTAGGTAACCTCAAGCGCTACCTGAGGGACTATGGGTGGGCTATTAGTGTACCAAGGAGCATGGTTGACATGGCCTACAGTATTCAAAAGAAGCTTCCTGAAATAGCCGAAAAGCTTGGTCACGAACCAACCATTAAAGAGATAGCAGAAGAACTGGATTTAGATGAAGAACAAGTTAGCGAGGTACTTTCAATAATGGCAGTCAAGAATACTTCTAGTATTGATTCTAAAATTACCGATGAGAGCGATACCACAGGCGAGGAGCTACTGGGACTTTTAAGTGACAGGGATTTAGAAGACGAGGCTCTTTTGGAGATAGCTGTATCGGAACTTCCTGAGCCCGAACGCTTCATAATCGAAAAACGCTTAGAAGGTCTCTCTCAGAGTGAAATTGCAAAGCTTTTGAACATTTCTCAAGCTCAGGTCTCGCGTTTTGAAAGAAAAGCGGTTGCTAAGCTTAAAGAGGCCATAAATGGATAGGAAAGACTTAATGCGAGTCATATTGCAAGCAGAAGCTGCTTTTCTCCTAATGGCCTTCGCATTTTATCTTGTCATTAGAAACCTTTCCACTGTGTATGGGTGGGTCACATTTCTCGCCTGGCTTGTATTTGCCATGTATGTGGTTGAAGCAGTAGCAAAACTATTCAAAGTGCAAAAAAGGTTCGCAGGTCTGGTGGGAGTTATAACTGCCATTTTGCTACTACTAGGTGTGGGTCTATCTATTTACTATCTCATACAGAGTGTTATTCCGCCTCTGGTCAAGAGTATTGAGAGCTTTATCGCCTACATGCCGAAGCTGCAGGAAACCTTGGGAGAATGGGCTCAGAGGAGCGACGTTTTGATGTGGGTTTTTGATCAGATAACTACTGAGGTTCAGTCTTGGGTTGGTGCAGAAACTGTCAGAAATGTACTTTTCACTATTGGTCGTTTTGTCACATCTTCTGGAGGGAGTCTGTTTCAGATCGCACTGGCCGTTGTGATTTCAGGCATACTCATACCATACAAAGATAAGCTCCTTGATTTTGCAGATAGCAAAGTACCTGCTGCAAAGTTTAAACAGTTGGATTTGATGCTTGGTCAGTATGCTTTGCAGCGCTTAGTCAGTGGTTTTGCGCTGGGTGTTGTTCTCTTCATTGGGAATGCCATAATATTGCGTAATAGTGCCTTAGGTTTAGGAATTGCGAGCTTAGGGTTCGTGCTGGACTTTATACCCTATGTGGGGCCTTTTTTTGCATTTATCATTAACGCCATAGTTGTTTTAGTTGTTTCGCCCAAGTGGTTAAGTCTGTTTTTGAGCTTAGTCATATTCTTAGTTGGGCAAGGTTTGGAGCAGGTTGTAGCAGCTGCCATGGCCAGTGTGCAGTTTTCCATCCCATTCGTTATTGCAATCATGTTGGTGATTTTCGGTGGGGTGGTGGCTGGCGTTCCTGGGCTCATCCTCGGAGTACCCATTGGAGCTTACCTTATCAACCTTTGGAGTAAGCCTAAAGAGACATGATCGTTGCGGTGGACTTTGGACTCAAAAGAATTGGTTTGGCTCGTAGCGACGAAGGCGAGGTTTGGGCTTTCCCGCACAAAACCCTAGAGGGTGGGAACTTAGAAGCAAAACTCATTGAAGAATTACAAAAGCTTGAGCCAAGATTAGTAATCTTGGGCCTTCCCAAAAACATGGATGGAACTGAAGGCGAAATGGCCTCAACTGTGCGCTCACTTGGTGAACGCTTAATGGAGCGTGGATTCGAGGTTGAGTTCTGGGATGAAAGACTTACGTCAAAGTTGGTTTCACGTCAGGACCCTAGGAGCCTGAAAAAAGCAATAAAGGATAAGGGTAAGGTTGATTTGATGTCAGCTGTGCTAATATTACAGGAGTATATTAATGCGAGGAGGAGAACAAATGAATCACAATGATGAACATGAACACAACCATGAGGAAATGGAAGAAGTAATTATATCCTTCACAGACGAAAACGATGTGGAGCATCAATATGCTCTTATTGAGGAACTGTCGGTGGGTGAAGCTTTATACGGAGTTTTTGCTCCCGTAGAGGAAGAAGGCGACCTGTTGGTATTTCGGATAGAGGACGATCAACTGGTGGAAATAGAATCCGACGAGGAATTCGAAAAAGTAAAAGAAGCCTGGGAAGCTCTTTTGGAAGCCGAAGACGAAGAGGAAGAAGAGTAGGAACACAGTTCAACTGTTAGAACTTACTTCACGTGTTCAGGATTGAACTGATTCTGGGGAAGAAAGATGTAGGCGTTGTCCAGACGTTGATTGAAGGCTTGGACAACGCCTATTCTATGATGGGGACAAGCCGTATTTCGGACGATTGTTACAGAATGGTTCTTCAAAGTACTAACTTTTGCCTAAAAGAACTTATTTTTGTTATTGTGAGCTGCATGTTGCAGGGAAACGTGAAGTCCTTTTCAGTTACTTGTTGGGAAGACTGACTTTGGAACGCAACGGTTATGACATAAAGCAGTACGGCAGTGTAAACGAGTATGTAGCCATGGCTCAAGATTTAGGGGCATCTGATCTCCATTTTGTGCCTGCTACTGATGGTGTAAACGTTTTCACGCGCATTAACGGTGATATGTGCTTTCAAGATACCATTAGCCATAGCGAATACGATCGATTACTAAATGCCTTCAAATTCTCCAGCGGGCTGGACGTTGCTGATAGCAGGGTTTCCCAAGATGCTCGTTTATCTTTGTCCAATGGAGAGAACACAGTGTTCCTACGTGTTTGTATCTTACCTACGGTTCACGGAGAATCGTTAACACTAAGGCTTCCGACAAAGGACTTATATCCTTCGTTTGAGGACCTCGGTATGGATTCTACACAGGCTGCCGTCTTTGAAAGATCAGTCAAGCGTGGGAAAGGTGTTGTCTTGATAACTGGACTGACAGGTTCGGGAAAAACGTCCACGTACTACACAACCTTGAAAACGCTGGGGAGAGCGAACATGAAGGTTATAAGCCTAGAGGACCCCGTGGAACAGTTCCTCAATGGTGTGGTGCAAGTAGAGGTAGGGGAGAAGATCGGATTCGGATACAAAGAGATTATTAGATCGGCGCTAAGAAGTGATCCTGATGTGATAGCCATTGGCGAAATAAGGGACGAAGAAACAGCGAAAGCAGTTATGAACGCGGCTTTTTCCTCGCGACTGGTTATAGCTACTATGCATAGCCGTGACTTGTCTCATGCACTTAGAAGGCTTATGCACTTTGGGCTGTTGCCACAGGATTTAGAAGCCACTATGACCTGTTTGGTTCATCAGCGTTTGATCAGTTTACAAAACAATGAACGTGTTTATCGCACAGCTGCGTTTGCGGTAAGAGATGGGACTATTAGCTGCGCGCAGTCATATTTGGAGGAGCTTAGTCGGCTCACATATGAATCGATTGAGAATCAATTATCGAGTTTCTTACTTTGTGGTGAACGAGTTGTTAGAATTGATGGTGATCTGGAGGTGGACTATGGACATTTATGAGCTTCTAAGGAAAACAGCTGAGCTGAATGGTACTGATCTTCACTTAACGGTTAACCTACCGCCTATGGTGCGTATTGATTCAATTCTGCATCCTTTAGGCGATCAAGTTCTTACAGCTGACGATACTGCATCGATGGCTGCGGAGATACTTCCTAAAACACAAGACAGCATATTCAAATCGCAGCTGAACGCTGATTTTTCTTTTGGTGTGCCTGGTTTAGGGCGGTTTAGGGCGAACGTGTATCTACAACGCGGAAGTGTGGCATTGGCAATAAGGCGTTTACCTTTTGACGTTCCTTCCTCTGAAGAACTTGGGCTGCCGAAAATTGTCACTGACTTGGCAAAAAAGAAGAGAGGCATGGTCATCGTGACTGGTCCAACTGGATCTGGCAAATCTACAACTCTTGCTTCCATGGTTAGGACTATCAACGACTCTTTCCGGTATCACATAATCACACTTGAGGATCCCATTGAGTATACATTCAAACACAACCTATCAATTGTGAATCAGCGCGAGGTGGGTAATGACGTGATTTCCTTCGCAGAGGGGTTGCGGTCAGCGCTTAGAGAAGATCCTGATGTGGTTATGTTGGGCGAGATGCGTGACTTAGCTTCAATTTCCGCTGCACTGACATTAGCAGAAACAGGTCATTTAGTCTTGACAACCTTGCATACGAAGTCCGCAGCTGAGAGTGTTGACAGAATCGTGGATGTTTTTCCTCCCAATCAGCAGCAGCAGGTTCGTACTCAATTATCAACTGTATTGGAAGGAATAATCTCACAGCGGCTGATGCCGAAAAAGGGTGGAGGTTTGATACTCGCGTACGAGATTTTGATTGCGACTCCTGCAGTGCGTTCACTCATTAGAGATGGCAAGACGCATCAGATCCCATCTTCTATTCAAACTGGCGCATCTTTTGGCATGGTTACTATGGAGAATAGACTCTTCGAGCTAATACAGAAACGGTATATCGATGTAGAGCAGGCCATTGAAATGGCCAATTATCCTGATGTCTTAAAAAGGCTCATCGATGCTCAAAAGAAGTAATAATAGAAGAATTATACGGTACGCAGAAGACTTTCTAATCGATGCAGCTCAGTTAATGGCGGGAGGATATACTTTGTCTGATAGTGTCATCATATTAAGTCAGGAGTCCAGATATGGCCCTGTGCCGACACTGTTGAAAGAGTCACTAGCAGAGGGTTTTTCGTTTTCTGAAGCTTTGAAGGAGATACATACTAACATGGATCCAGTTATTAGTATGTACATACGTTCTGCTGAACAAGCAGGGAATTTACCCCATGTCATGCGGGAGGTTTCTTCAAGGATATTAGCAAGTAGGAAATGGAATCAGATGGTGTCGGAAATACTTTTTTATCCACGCCTGGTGCTTATCACAGTTACGCTCATTTTGGACGCATTTTGGTTATTTTTCTTACCATTCATGGAGAGTTTCCTTTATTCAATGGGAATAGAACCGCTTTTTTGGACACGATTAGTCGTGTTGTCGAAGCTCTTTTGGTGGGTGCTTCCTCTGATAAACATGGGTAGCGCGTGGGTAGCATTTAGCGATGCACTGGTTTCCAAGTTAGTGCCAAAGAGCGTGAAAGGATTAGGCAATGACTCATGGTTATTTAGCTCCTTGGAATCCATGTTGCAGAGTGGTTTGCCCATGGGGACTGCCATATTAACCCTTTCTAAGGTAGACACCACTTTTAAAGTGGAGCAGGAAACACTAATGAGGTTATATGAAAGACTGCGGTCAGGACAGAGGTTAAGTATGGCCATGAGCATGGAGAAAGGACGCTGGGATTCCAGCATAATCTCGCGCATTGCCATTGCCGAGAAAAATGGTGTCCTAAGTCAAGCGTTGAGTTCGATTACTGCTCAGCTGGAGCAAAAAAGACAAAAAGTCATAGCATCCTACGTACAAGTGTTAAAATCGGTATCTGTTCTGATCGCGGGTTTGGCTGTTTTTGGAATTACCTATTCCGTTTATAAACCCATGATTCAAATGTTATTAGAGCTAAGTGGTATTTAAGGAGGTGTAGCTTCATGAACATAGAAAGTCTGTTACAAGGTGCAGATGCACTCTTTATTAACGACCGCCCTACGCTGCGCTGGTTGAGTGGATTCACTGGTGATGAAGGGTATGCGTTAGTTACTAGGGATGTTAAGTTGCTCTTAGTGGACTCTCGTTTTACTGAGCAAGCTCTTTTAGAAACCAAAGGTTTTGAGGTCATTGAATACAAACCACCATTAGTCGATTATCTCAGTGACAAAGGTTTTCTAAAAGGTACCATTGCAGTTAATGGTGAATACATCAGTTTTAGGCTTTCTTCTAAACTGGTGGAAAAGGGAGTAAAGCTTTTAGACATAGGTGAGGAAATACTTTCCCAGCGTGCAGTAAAAACTCCTGAGGAGATTAACTACATAAAGCAAGCCATATTCATAGCGGAAGAGGCTTTCAGAAGATCCTTGAGCAGCATTAGACCAGGGGTAAGCGAGAAGGAATTTGTTGCAGAACTTGAGTACCAAGCGCGCAAATTAGGCAGCGAGGGAATGGCTTTTGATACCATAGTGGGCAGTGGATGGAGAGGTGCATTGCCCCATGGTGTAGCCAGTGACAAAAAAATTGACGACGGCGACTTAGTTGTAATTGATTGGGGCTGTGTTTATAAGGGGTACTGCAGTGATCTAACGCGTACGGTCATTGTTGGTAATGCAGATGCAAAGGCCATGGAGATCTTGAACGTAGTACTAGAAGCTCACCGTTTAGCAGCTGAAGCGCAGGAGTTCACCTTTGGTTCTGATTTAGATGCTCTCGCCAGAGATTACATAGCCAGCAAGGGTTTTGGTAACAACTTCGGTCATGGATTAGGCCATGGTATTGGGCTTCAAATACATGAGTACCCCTCGCTTTCCGCGCGGGTGCAACATCGACTCACAGACGGTCACGTCTTTACCATAGAACCAGGCATTTACCTACCTGGTGAATTCGGTGTGAGGATCGAAGACGATTACGCCATATTAGGGGGTAAAATTAATAAGCTAAGCAACTTAGAGCAAGTCTTAATGGTATAATTATCTAAAGCGCGAGGTGATGAAATTTGATTTCAACTAACGATTTAAGACCTGGTATTATAATCGATTTGGATGGAACGTTGTATTTAATTGTGACCGCTCAGCATGTGAAGCCAGGTAAAGGTTCCGCTTTCGTTCGCGTGAAGATGAAAAAATTATCAGATGGGTCAACCATTGAACAGACATTCAGAGCTGGAGAAAAAGTCCAGAGGGCATATCTGGAGACAAAGCAAATGCAATACTTGTACAGTGACGGTGAGCATTTTGTTTTCATGGATACGGATACTTATGAGCAGGTCACACTTTCTGGTGACATAATGAGTGATGTGCAGCAGTGGTTAAAAGAAGGAATGATGGTTAACGTTCAGTTTTACCAAGGAAAAGCGGTTGGAATAGAAGTTCCTACTTTTGTTGAATTAGAGGTTGTAGAGACCGAACCTGGGGTAAGAGGCGATACCGCCCAGGGAGGTTCAAAGCCTGCTAAGTTGGAAACTGGGGCTGTTGTACAGGTTCCTTTGTTCATAACAGAAGGCGATATTATCAGAGTGGATACCCGGACGGGGGAATACGTAGAAAGGGTTGGTTAATTGTGCATTTAAGGTCTGAAGATATGGGGGTCCTAAGGGCGGCTCTGGCCTTGAGTTTGGCAGAAGTACCTGGAGTAGCTAAGATGACCCCTAAGGAAGCTCTTAACAGGGTTCAGCTTTCTAAAACCAATGATGAAAAATTGCTAGTGTCTATAAATGTGGACTTAGAAGCAGGTGCCGATTTGGGTGAAGTAAAAAGCAGAATAAAGGATTTTGTTAGAAGACTGCTGCTGGCGTATTTTAATAGAGAGCTGGATTACGACATCGTTTTGGAAATCGAAAATGTCAAGCAGTAGGGGTAAGTTTTTTGAAGTAGGTCGGGAACTCTTACTGCAGGAACTGCTCAGCTATGAGCTGGGTTTAACTGAAGAAGAAGATTTGTGGCCACATCTGAAGGAGGTCCTACCAAAGTCAGACAGGGTAAAACGTCACATAAAGCGTTTGTTGAATAGTTATCTTGAAAATCGTGAAGGAATTGATAGCTGGATTGACAACAATTTAAAGTCCAAGTCTTTTACGGCTTACAGTGATTTGGAAAAAATGATAATGCGGCTGGCCGTTGTAGAAACTCGATTCTACGGCGACGAAAAGATGATGCCCATCATAGTAAGCACTTGGGTAGACATAGCTAAACGGTATGTTGACGAAAGTTTTGCTAAAGCAGTACATGCCATCATGGGCACCTGCTATGAGGAATACCATGCAGATACCGGATTACCGAAATCTTAAACAATATGATCTGAGTTCACTTAAAAGCTTAGCTCAGGAGATTAGAGGTTACATATTGGAGTCGGTCCACAACCAGGGAGGACATGTAGCCTCCAACTTGGGCGTAGTGGAGATAACCCTGGGTATAGCTAAAATATTCGATCTTGACCAAGATGCAGTAATTTTTGACACATCGCATCAAAGCTACACTTATAAACTATTAACTGGAAGGTCTGAGTATCTGCCTACCATTAGAACATTGGGCGGATTATCAGGGTTTACGGATCCAGTTGAGTCAATTTATGATAAGTATTATGCTGGTCATGCGGGTACCGGGCTGAGTCTGGCTTACGGTGAAGCCATGGCTAGGAAACTAAAAGGAACGCCTGGTCGAGTTCTCGTAGTGGTGGGCGACGGTGCTTTAACTAATGGAGTCAGTTATGAAGGTTTAAACAACATAGGTGCTAGTGGTTTGCCCATAGTAATCATACTGAACGACAACGAACACAGTATTTCTAAGAACGTTGGAGCTATGGCAGCTTATTTGGCCAAACTAAGATCTTCAGGTACTTACAAGAGCATGAAGAACTTTGTTTCCAGCACTCTGAGGAAAGCTGGTGCCAAAAACATTGAGGAAGCTCTTGAAAAAGCAAAATTAGCACTTAAGGAAGCATTTCAGCTTGATACCTTCTTCGAAAAACTTGGGATAGTTTATTTAGGGCCATTTGACGGTAATGACATGGAATCTGTTCTTGTTGCCTTGGAGATAGCCCAAAGTTTTGATAAGCCAACAGTGGTTCACTTCTTGACTAAAAAGGGTGCTGGGTACGAACCAGCAGAAAGATCTCCGGTAGCATTCCACAGTGCTGGCCCTTTCAACGTGACAACAGGCGAAATTGCAGGCGAAAAAGCAAGGACCTTTACAAAGGCTTTTGGAGACTTCATGGCTGAGATTGGGGAGAACGCTGACGTAGTGGCGCTAACGGCTGCCATGACTGATGGTACAGGGCTAAGTAAGTTTGCAGAGAAATACCCTGACAGGTTTATTGATGTGGGGATTGCGGAAGAACACGTAGTTCTAACTGCTACAGCCATGGCGTCTCACGGCTTTAAGCCTGTGGTGGCTGTCTATTCAACTTTTATGCAACGAGCTTATGATCAGCTCATACATGACGTGGCATTACCAAAAAGACATGTGGTATTTGCATTAGACAGAGCTGGACTTGTTCCCTCAGATGGCCCAACGCATCAGGGTCTTTGGGATATTGCGTATGCTTTGCACATACCTAACAGTCGCATTTACGCTCCTTTTGATGAAGAATCCTTGAGGGATTCATTGCAGGAAGCGTTAGAATCAGACGTTCCTTGCTTTGTTAGGTACCCCAAAGCACCACTGCTGCAGGTGGAACTAGAAAAGCGTGGCAGTTTTATGTATGCGGGTTATGGACAAGATGTCACATTCGTTGCTTATGGTCCCATGGTGTTGCAGGCCGTAAGTGCCCTGGATCATCTAAAGGAGCACGGCATAATGGGAGAGGTTTTTGGCCTTTGGCAGGTTCGTCCGGTTCCGGAAGGCTTGTTGCAGCATTTGCAGGATAAGGAAAGCATTTACGTGGTAGAAGAGGGCATTAAAGACTATGGGGCTGCTGCTTTTTTGAGGAGTTTTGGGCTTCGCGTATATTCTTTAGGAGTCGCTGATCCATTTGTGCCAGCTGGCAACAGAGATCAACTGCTCCGTCTGTGTGAGCTAGATGCCAATGGCATAGCTAAAAGAGTATTGAGGCGAGAGTTCTCACGCCGACCTTTCAGACAGGGAAAAAGAAGTTACTTGTTTACAAATTCCTCGCCAGCACCGTCATTAGTAATAAAAAGACTGGGCAAGTAAATCTGGGATTTGCCTTATTGGTACCCACATGGCAATCGTTTTTGGTTTTCTTTGCTTTTTGAATTAAACTTATTGTGATGGGTGGTACGGTGCGCTTTAGAACTTTTCACATAGAATCGCATCTTTGGAAAACTTCGGCTTTTGAGGTTGTTGAGCTTTTTAGACAAATGGCCCTTGACAGAGGTCTCCAGGAAACATCTTGTCACGACGCTGACGTGTTCGTTGCCATCGGTGGCGATGGGACGTTTTTGCGAACAGCCCAAATGGCTTTCATGTTCAATAAGCCTTTCTGGAGTCTGGGTACAGGAAGGCTGAACTTCCTTCCTAACAATGTGCCTGATATCCAGAAAGCCATGACGGATTTCTTTGAAGGCAAGCTTGAGGTTGAAGAATTACCAGTCTATAGATGGTTGCTGGGGGAAAAAAGCGATACATCACGGTCTGGTTTCTTCATAAACGACCTGGTAGTCGCAAAGCCTGGTTATGACACCACCATAACACTTAAGGTTCTCGTGGACGGGATGGATGTCATGTACGCTGTGGGTGATGGGGTAATCGTAAGTACGCCGCTGGGATCTACTGCCTATAACCTTTCAGCTGGAGGTCCTGTGATGGACAGGGCGGTGAAAGGTTTTTGTGTAACACCCCTAAATCCCCATCAAACCAATCTTAGACCTCTCATAGTGCCTGAAGAACGGGAAATTGGTGTTCAGGTCATTGAGGCGTATAAAGGAGCTGTTGCTGTGGCTGATGGAAGCACCAGCTGTCAGCTTCCAGTTGCCAAAAGAATTAGAATCTGGAGCTCAGGAGAGGTCGTTGAGCATCTTGTTAATTGCGATGCCATGTCTTTCTATGAAAGAATCATTAAGAAGTTTGGTTGGTTGGGTTCATGATTTCGGCCATTCGGTTTAATGGTTCTGACGTCATCGAGGATGTTTATCTGCCCTTTTCTAAAGGCTTAAATGTGATTACCGGTGAGACTGGCACTGGTAAAACAGTACTCGTAAACCTGCTCGGCTCCGCGCTAGGTTTTTCTTTGCAGATTCCTTTTTTTCTTAGGAACGGTGAGGTAGAGGTTCACTTTTCCCAAGGAACAGAAAACTACGTAGTAAAGCTACATCTTAGTGGTAGCAGGCGAATGCTTGAATTAAACGGCCAGAGGGTTAGCAAGAAACAGCTCAAAGTGCTATTTCAGAACCGTGTCATTTTATCTTCACAGTTCGACTCTAAAATATTGGAATCTCCAGAGGATATTCTTAACGTGCTCGACTCATTTGCTGAATCTGAAGATCTTCGCAGTGCTTACAGTTCGCTTTTTGAACAACTAAGAGAAGTTGACAACGCTGTAAGACGGCTTACAGAACAACTTTCTCAGTCTGCAAAAGTGAGAGAAACTCTGCAGTCTGAACTTGAAGAACTAAAGGCCTTCGGTCCTAAGGAAGGAGAATACGAGGAGCTGAAAAACCTACTACTAAAAATCAGTGAAAAGGAGCGCATAACTGAAGCAAGAAAACAGGTACTGGAGATTCTTCAGGAAGATTCACCATTTTACTTAGGTTTGAAGGATTTGCGTGTGGCTCTTTCGTCCCTGAGCAAGTTTTATGAGGATGCGTCTGCCACTCTGAAGCTTCTTGATGAACTACGCCATGGTTTGGAAATATTGAGGTCAGAAGCTGAAGAGCTGGAGGTTGATGAGCTGAATGTTGACAAGATTAACGAGCGATTGTTCATATATGAGAAGTATTTCCGCAGATACGGCTTTGGGGAGTCTTCCATCATCCACAGAATTCAGCAGCTTGAAATTGAACTTGAGCAAATCGAAAATTTACCTGAGAGATTGAGAGAGCTCACTCAGCGTAAAGAGGCTTTGCAAGCTGAGCTTGTTAGGGCGGGCTTGGACCTTGCAAAGATACGAAGAGCCGCTGTAGAGCAAGCTTTACCGGATATTCAGATGTTCCTTCGTGAGACTAACGTGGAGGGCGATTTTGTGTGGCAGTGGATAGCTGCCGAGAATAGCTCTCTTGGGGTGGAATTGCCGCAAGTTGGCATGATGAGGTCTGGCCAATTCGTTGCAGCTTCCGATCTTTCTGGTGGAGAAAGGAACAGACTGTTGTTGGCATTAAGAGTTGTGCTTAGCTTTCCCAATTCTGTTCTCATATTTGATGAACCTGATGCGGGTCTTGGCGGAGAAACCCTCTCCAGACTTGTAAACCTTCTTAAACGGGTCTCTGAGAGTAGGCAGATTATCTTAATCACTCATAATCCGCAAGTGGCGGCTGCTGCTCAAACCCACTTTTTGGTTGAAAGAATATTAAACGAGGATAAAGTGCGTGTTAAAATAAACGTGTTGCAAGGTCAAAGGAGGATCCACGAAATAGCTAAGATGATAGCTGGGCAGTATGTTACCGCCACAACGCTGGAGTTAGCCAGCGAGTTAGTCAGCCGACTCTCAGGAGGTGAACCGTTTGGAGAAGTTTATCCTGGTGATTAATCCTGGATCTACATCTACGAAACTAGCGTTGTACAGACCTCTGGAAAACGAAGTGGAAGTTGTAGTTGAGGAAACTGTTTCGGTGCCTGTAGATGTATTGGAACAGAAGCCTCATTATACTGACCAAATAGACTTCAGGCAGCAGCAAGTACTGGAGTTCATAAGCAAACACGGCGTTAATTCAGACCAAATAGTCTGCATTGCTTCACGTGGAGGTCCAATAAAGCCACTACCTGCTGGAACTTACCAAATTACCAGAGAAGTTGAAGAAGACATCATGCATGAGCGCATTCTAAGCCCACACAGCTCTCTTATTGGCCCTGTTGTGGCCTTTAGATTATCGCAAGATTGGGGCGTCCCGGCTTATTTTACTGATCCGGTATCTGTGGATGAGTTCATACCTGAGGCGAAGGTCAGTGGGTTGCCAGAGATTCCTCGCTACAGCGCTCTCCATGCTTTGAACATAAGGGCCGTAGCAAGAAAATATGCCGAGTCGCAGGGAAAGACCCTAGACGAACTAACGGCTGTTATAGCACATCTGGGTGGTGGTTTCAGCATAGCTGCCATGGAAAAGGGTAAGCTTATCGACTCTACTAACCCTAATGAGGAAGGTCCTTTCCAGCTTGAAAGAGCAGGTTCTTTGCCGGTTTCGGACTTTGTGAATTACATCTATGACAACTGGCCTGACCAAAAAAGTTTGAGAAGACGTATCTCAGGAAAAGGTGGACTTGTTGCCTATTTTGGCACTAACGATTTCAGAGAAATATTAAAGATTTCTAAAGAAGAAAAGGATAAAGTACTCATTCTTGAAAGCATGTATTACCAAGTTTCAAAGTACATAGCTGCCATGAATGCAGTACTTCACAACGAAGCTGAAGTCATCATCCTAACTGGGGGTATCGTTTACAACGACGAAGCTGTAGATGGCATAAAGCGTTACAGCAGCTGGCTTCAGAAGCCGTATGCTGTTTACCCTGGTGGGTACGAAATGGAAGCCTTGGCCACGGGAGCATTCCGCGCTTTTAAGGGTCTTGAACCTTTACGTGACTATGGGGAGGCCAATTAATATGGTTATAAGCAGCTTACAGGATTTAATTGAAATAGCAAGAAAAAACCAAAACCAGAAAGTAGCAGTTGCTGGGTATGATGAGGAGTCAAAGGAAGCCATAGAAAGAGCTTCAACCGAGCTGAATTTGAGATTTACTGTATTTGACTGGCGTTCTAATGGAGAAATGGAACTTCCACCTTATGTTGACTTCGTTAAGTGCTCTTCTCCTGAAGAAAGCGCATTCCAAGCAGCCAAGGCAGTTTCCGATGGGAAATGTTCCATTGTGATGAAAGGTTTTGTGAGTACTTCAACGTTCCTTAAAGCTGTCCTGGATAAGAATCTTTCTCTGAGGGGAAAAGGGCTCATGTCCCACTTGGCTCTGTTTGAGGTTCCAACTTACCATAAAGTTGTAGGTGTGACCGATGGTGGCATGGTTATAAGTCCTGACTTAGATCAAAAGGTTCAGATCATTCATAACGCTGTTTCGTTTTTTAAAGCATTCCATTATGAACGAATAAAAGTGGCTGTTTTGTGTGCAGAGGAAAGACCTAATACTAATATGCCTTGTACTCTGGATGCAGCTGTTTTAAGAACTATGTCCGACCGGGGAGAGTTTGGAAGAAACGTACTAGTTGATGGGCCATTGGCTTTTGATTTAGCTTTCAGTAGCAAAGCTGCGGCTGTTAAGGGTGTGGATTCACCTGTGGTTGGTGATGCGGATATCATGTTAGTGCCGGACATCGAGGCAGGTAATTTGCTGGGCAAGAGTTTCTCGTTTGTTTGCGGAGGTAGAATGGCAGGTCTGGTACTTGGTGCTAATTGCCCTGTGGTTTTACCATCGCGTTCTGACAGCGATGAGAACAAATTCTATTCCATTGTGGCAGCTGTGGCTTTCGCGGGAGGTGCACAATAATGGGATTCCAGATACTGACCATTAACCCAGGCTCGACAAGTACGAAAGTTGCCTGGTTTGATGACGATAAACTGGTTTGGAAGGACTCCGTTGAACATGACGCTGCGACGTTGTCACAGTTTCCCAGTATTGCTGCTCAGTTTGAACTGAGGGCATCAGAGGTGGAAAAAGCTGTAAAAAAGCACGGTAGTGATTTGAAAACCCTGGACGCAGTGGTGGGACGTGGTGGCTTGCTACGCCCAATCTCCAGTGGCGTATATGCTGTTAACGAAACCATGCTTAAAGAGCTCATGGATGCACGTTATGGCGAACATGCATCAAACTTGGGGGCTCCCATTGCGCACGCCATAGCGTCGAAGGTTGGGTGCCCTGCTTTCATTGTTGATCCAGTAGTAGTCGACGAGATGGATGACATTTCCAGGTTTAGTGGTTGGCCTGAACTTCCCAGAAAGAGTATTTTTCACGCACTGAACCAAAAAGCCGTAGCCCGTCGTGTGGCGAGAGATTTTTTCTCTCTACCTTATGAAGAGCTTAATCTCATAGTAGCGCACCTGGGTGGGGGCATCAGTATTGGCGCTCATAGGAAGGGACGGGTTGTGGATGTGAATAACGCTCTTGGCGGAGAAGGCCCCATGAGTCCTGAAAGAGCTGGAACCTTGCCCATTATGAAATTGGCGGACTACCTTTATGAGCACAAGCCAGATAAAAAAGAGTTTTCTAAGAGACTTATCGGAAAGGGTGGCTGGGTAGCTCATTTAGGAACAAATAGCGGTAGGGAACTTGAGCAGCGTGTTAAAGACGGAGATGAACAAGCATCACTCATTTTAAGAGCTACTGCCTATCAAATAAGCAAGTGGATCGCTCAGATGGCTGTGGCACTGGAAGGCAAAGTTGACGGAATCGTCATAACTGGTGGGCTAGCATACATCCCAGAGCTGGTGGATCAAATACAAGAAAGGGTTCTCTGGATAGCGCCCGTTTTTGTTGTACCTGGTGAAGATGAAATGCTAGCCTTAGCTGAAGGCGCTATCAGAGTACTAAAGGGACAGGAGGAACCAAAGGCTTATTAACATGATTGCTGAACTGAGTACTTTTTTTGATGATGAAAGCTTGATTGCACTAACGGGACCGCGAGGTTCAGGGAAAACGGAAATTGCCCTTAATCTGGTAGCCACATTTGATAATGTTCAAGTTTACGATGCCGATATGTATAAGCCCTTGATGAGGGCTCGAGATGTGGCAATGGGTGACCGAAGGGAAGGAAACATCAATCCCCAGTGGAAATACATGGATACACCCGTAATTGAGTACACTCCTGAAGTCTGGCTGGATCAGGGGCTTAAGGTGGTTCTGGACATGGGTGGAGGCGAATTGGGACTAGTGCCTCTAACTACCATAAAGAACTTGCTCCGAGACAGGAATATACTGTTTTATGTGGTGGTTAACCCCTACAGGCCACAAGCGGAGTTTCTAGTTCGACGTGTTCTTTCCATGTTGCCAGAGACCCCAAAGTTTATTCTGAACCCGCATCTCTTGGATGATACAGATACAAACGTGATTCTACATGGTATGGAACTTTATAAAGAGATGCACTTGCCTGAACCCAGCATCTTGGTTGTGCTGGAACAGGTAGCTGAAGAGGTCGAGAGGGTGGTAGATTTACCACTTTTCCCAATAAAAAGATATTTGCAAATGGAGGTGTAAGAGCATGAGTGAACAGGCTCTGAAAGTTGTCATTGATGAAGAGCTGTGCAAGCAGTGTGAGCTCTGTGTTGCAATTTGTCCCGTGCATGTGCTCAGGATTTCTAGCAAGATAAACAGTAAGGGTTTTCACCCCGCAGAGCTCTTTGACAATGAAAAATGCATAAGTTGTGGCTTTTGTGCTATGACATGCCCTGAAAGGGCCATTGCTGTTTACAAGCCGGAGGTGGAGAAGGCATGAGCGAACGCATATTGATGAAAGGTAACGAAGCTGTTGGCGAAGCTGCGGTAAGGGCCGGATGTAGATTGTATTTTGGTTATCCAATAACACCTGCTAGTGAGATTGCAGAGTACATGGCGTATCGCTTACCACAGGTTGGAGGAACATTCATTCAGGCTGAATCGGAGCTTGCTGCATCTAACATGGTTTATGGTGCAGCAGCAGCAGGAAAATATGCCATGACGGCTTCCAGCAGTCCTGGCATATCTCTCATGCAAGAAGCGCTTTCTTACATGGCGGGCGCCGAAGTTCCCGGCTTATTTGTGGATGCCGTACGTGGTGGTCCAGGCTTGGGTGATATTCAGGCTGCACAAAGTGATTATTTTCAACTAACCAAAGGCGGCGGGCATGGTGACTATCACTTGATTGTGTTCGCACCTTACACCATACAAGAAGTGATCAACATCATGCCAATAGCATTTGAAACTGCTTTTAAGTACAGAAACCCCGTTGTGATTGCCATAGATGGTCTAATTGGTCAGATGATGGAAGCTGTGGAATTCCCGTATTTTGTTAATCCAGATGAAGTTCCTTTGCCAAATTGGGCTCTTAGTGGGAAGTTCCGCCATGGGTACAAAAAGAACGTAAACACATCGCTGGAGCTGGATCCAGAAAAACTCGAAGCCATTAACTGGCGTCTGCAAGCAAAATACCATGAAATAGAAGAGAAAGAACCGCGATACGACTACGTAGGTGTGGAAGCCCCTGAGACACTTGTAGTTGCGTATGGGACGGTAGCAAGGGTTACCATGTCGGCTCTCAAGAAGATGCTTGCTGAAGGGAAAAGTATTGGTTTATTCAGGCCTATAACCATATGGCCGTTCCCCGGCAAGGCATTGGCACAGAAAGCTGTAAATGCAAAGCGCATTGTGGTACTGGAAATGTCTGCTGGCCAAATGATCGAAGATGTGAAGTTAAACGTGTTCGATCCCAACAAAGAATACGAGTTCCATGGACACCCAGGCGGAACAACGTTCACGCCTTCCGAAATTGAGCAAATACTAAGAGGGTGATGTGCATGAAGATAGTTTATGAGAGACCAAAAACATTGGAAAAGGTGGTGAATCACTATTGCCCTGGTTGTCACCACGGCATACTGCATGCTCTCATTGCTGAAGTTCTTGACGAAATGAAACTGGCTGACAAGACTGTAGGCGTGGCACCAGTGGGGTGTGCTGTCATGGCATACAACTACCTGGACATTGATTGGATAGAGGCTCCACATGGGCGTGCAGTGGCCATAGCTACAGGCATAAAACTGGCTCATCCCGACGTCTTGGTATTTACCTATCAGGGAGACGGAGATGCTGCATCCATCGGTCTTGCTGAAACACTCTATGGCGCTATTCGGGGAGTAAATGTGACCACGTTCATGTACAACAATGCAATTTACGGCATGACAGGTGGTCAGATGGCTCCCACCACATTGCTGGGTATGAAAACCACTACGTCACCTTATGGAAGAGATCCTAAACGTGAGGGCTATCCGGTAAAAATGGCAGAAACTATTGCCCTTCAGGATGGTACGGCCTTTGCAGCCCGAAGTGCTCTCTTTAATCCCAGAGCCATTACAGAGACCAAAAACCATATCAAACATGCTTTTGAACTCCAGATGAAGGGCGAAGGTTTCACCTTCATTGAAGTAGTTGGTACTTGCCCGACCAACTGGGGGATGACTCCCGTAGAAGCGAGCGAATTTGCCAAGAATGAAATGGTGAAGACGTACCCGCTGGGGATTAAGAAGGATGTAAAAGGGAGTGAGACAAGATGACGCGCAACTTAGTCGTAGCTGGGTTTGGAGGTCAAGGCGTTATGCTGCTTGGGCAGATTCTGGCACTTGCAGCAACTGAGAAACAACTAAATGCTACCTGGTTGCCTTCATATGGTCCCGAGCAGCGTGGTGGTACGGCAAACTGCACAGTGGTAATTTCTGATGAAGAAATTGGATCTCCTGTGGTGGATAAGCCCATGTACACTATTATCATGAATAACCCTTCCATGGAAAAGTTTGAAAAAATGGTAGAGCCAAATGGCACGGTTATTTTGAACAGCACACTTATCACCATGGAACCCAAACGCACTGATGTGAATTACTTAAAGGTCCCAGCAAATGAACTTGCAGAGCAAGCTGGTTCACAGAGAAGTGCAAACATGGTCATGCTCGGAGTTATAGGTTGGCTTTGGAAAGACATTTTCACATTGGAAGAGTTAGAGCAAGCCATGGTAGAAAAAGTTGGTGATAAGCGTCCGCAGTTGGTTGAAACTAACAAAAAGGCCATAGAACTTGGATATGAATTCGCCAAAAACATTATTTAAGGGAAAGTTTCTCCAGGTAGAGCTGATACGAGGAAAATACGAAATTGTGAGGCGCCCGCCGGCTGTGGGCGCCTTGATTTATTGGTGCAGTCAGCAGAAGATAGTTCTGGTGAAGCATAAGCGTCCTGGCGTGGAAGAATGTATCTGGGAAATTGTGGCTGGCATTGTTGAACAGAATGAAGAGTTGGTAAGCGCAGTGGAAAGAGAGGTTATGGAGGAGGTAGGACTTACTGTTAAAAGTATTGTTTTTCTTGGTTCTTTCTACCCTACACCTGGTTACAGCGACGAAGTCATATACCTTTTTTTTGTGGAAGCTGATAACAGCGAACTTAAAAAGAACGACACTAGTGAAGAATTGGAGCCTTTTGCGCTTAAAATTGAAGATGTATGGAAGCTGGAACACAAGGACATGAAGACATTGTTGTCACTCTACTTGAGCAAAGACAAAGGCTTATTGAAAACTATGAACAGTGGCTCGTTTTAAGAAAGCAAGCCTCACCCAGGACGGTACGCTCTTACCTGAAGGATATTAATGATTTTTTCTCCTTTGTGGACCAAGAGCATTCCACCGACATTGATTCGTTTAAACAGTTCCTTCACGATAAGGGACTTTCTCCTTCAACTGTAGCAAGAAAGCTCTCAGCAGTTTCATCTTTTTCTGCCTTCCTTAGAAGACAGGGCATACCGTTTGAATTTGAAAGGCCAAAAGTGAAAATACCTCAAAAGGTCATGCAAGTGCCTAACTGGAATGATCTTGACCAACTTGTAAGCGAAGTACAAGATCACGAAGTAAGATTGGCGTTAAGGTTAATGCTCCATTGCGGTTTACGAGCTTCAGAGGTGTTGGAACTTCGTTGGTCAGACATCGGAGATGACTACATGTTAGTAAGAGGGAAAGGTGGAAAGCAACGGATGTTACCGGTATCGGAAGCTATTAGAATGGATGTTGAGTCACTTAAAAGGAAGGGTTCATATGTATTTTGTGACAAAAAAGGAAAAAGGAGATCCAGAGCCTGGTTGTGGCGAAAGACCAGAGCTCTTCTGGGCACTCACCCTCACATTCTCAGGCATGCTTTCGCTACGGAACTTACGAACTACGCTGACATCAGGGTTGTGCAAGAATCCCTTGGACACAGCGATATAACAACAACCCAACGTTACACCCATGTTTACCGTGAAGCTCTCAAGGAGCTCGTGGAAGAAAAGAGTTTATTAGGAGGCGAAAACATACATGACGATGAAAGAGAGAGCATTTAATCGTGTTTTCTTGGTTGTCATTGACAGCTTCGGTGTGGGATCAGAACCTGATTGGGCAGAATACGGAGACGATCCCAGTTTAAATACGGCACTGCACGTCGTCGGCGATAGACCTGTTCCTGCTTTCTTGTGGACCAGAGGACTTGGCCAACTACTGAAGGGAGAGCCAATCCAATATCCAAGTGTGGTAGCGAGAATGCAGGAACTCTCTAAGGGGAAGGATTCTACTACTGGACATTGGGAAATTGCAGGATTAGTCATGACCACACCATTTCCCACCTATCCACACGGCTTTCCGCCCGAGATCATAGAGGAATTTGAACGAAGAATTGGCAGAAAAACGCTTGGTAATTTTCCTGCCTCGGGAACGGAGATAATCAAGCAGTTGGGCGAGGAACATATGCGCACTGGTTATCCCATTGTCTACACTTCAGCAGATTCCGTATTCCAGATAGCTGCTCACGAGGAAATCATACCAGTAGAAGAACTTTACCGAATGTGCGAAATTGCTCGAGAGCTTCTAACTGGTGATCATGCTGTTGCGAGAGTCATAGCCAGGCCATTTGCAGGAAAGCCAGGGGAATTTTACCGTACGCCAAGAAGGCACGATTTTTCTTTGCCTCCACTGGGTCACACCATACTCGACGAACTTACTCAGAAGGGAATACCCGTAGTCGCCGTAGGAAAGATTCATGATCTATTTGCCGGCAGGGGAATCTCCCAAAGTGTGCACACAGAAAGTGACGCCGATGGTATTAAGAAGTTGCAAGAGTTATCTAAAACGTTTGGAGAACATGGGCTGGTTTTTGCTAACTTGGTAGATTCTGATATGGTCTATGGGCACAGGAGAAACGTTGAGGGATATTACGAGAACATAATGATGATCGATGAAGGATTAGCCATGCTTTATGGTAATCTAAAAGATGAAGACCTACTTATCATAACTGCGGATCATGGCAATGACCCCACGTTTCCTAAACACACCGATCATACGCGAGAATACGTACCCTTCATAGCTTGCTCACCGAGTTTCTCTGAAAGCCGCTTTTTAGGAACACTTCGCGGATATGTGCACATAGCCCAAACAGTTATAGATGCACTTGGAGTAGAAACCCCGAAGAAATGGGGGAAAAACCTTTTAAGGGAGGATGCATAAAAGTGGACATCAGAGACATGGTAAAAGAAACGACTCAGTTCTTAGAAAAGAAGATGGACAGACCAGACGTTGCCATAATAATAGGTTCTGGTCTGGGTGACTTGGTTAAGAAAATGGACATTAAGGCTCGCATACCTTACAACGACATACCTCATTTCCCGAAAAGTACTGTAAAAGGCCATGCTGGTGAAGTGCTTTCGGGTAACATAGGTGCCAACAAAGTCATGGCTTTTAGTGGCAGATTTCATTATTATGAAGGGTACAGCATGGCAGAGGTCACATACCCAGTTAGAGTGGCTAAACTATTGGGAGCCAAGTTACTCATCGTGACCAATGCAGCAGGAGGTTTAAATCCAAAGTTTCACGTGGGCGATCTAATGTTAATAACCGACCACATTAACTTCATGGGTGTGAATCCGTTAATAGGGCCTAATGTAGACGAATGGGGCCCCCGTTTTGTTGACCTTTATCACGTCTACAGCGAGGAGCACATAAACAAACTGCGCCAGATAGCAGTGCGAAAAGGGGTAACTCTGCGCGAGGGCGTGTACTTGGCTGTTTCCGGACCTACTTATGAGACTCATGCTGAATTAAAGATGATGCAGGGATTTGGGGCAGATGCAGTGGGTATGAGCACTGTACCGGAATGCATTGTAGCTGCCCACATGAACCTACCAGTACTTGGTGTGTCCGTGATAACCGATATGGCACTGCCATATATCATCCAAGAGATCAGTCACGAAATGGTACTTGCAGCAGCTGAAAAAGCTAGCGATACCCTTAGTGAATTGATTTGGGAACTTCTGCAGGAGGTGACATTGTAGTGCTGCCTCAAGAGTTCATAAGAGTAAAACGAGATGGCGAGAAACACACCAGAGATTCCATGAAGGAGTTCTTTTCGCAATTCCTTAAAGGTAACGTAGCTGACTACCAAGTTTCAGCTTGGTTAATGGCGGCTTTTTTAAGAGGCTTGGACGATGAAGAGACATTTTGGTTAACTGAGCAAATTGTTGACAGTGGCGAAAAGTTAGATCTAAGTGACATTGATGGCATAAAGGTGGACAAGCACTCTTCTGGTGGTGTGGGCGACAAAGTGTCTTTGGCCATAGTACCACTTTTAGCTTCAACGGGCTTGGTGGTGTCGAAGATGAGTGGTCGTGGTTTGGGACACACAGGAGGAACCATTGACAAGTTGGAGTCCATTCCCGGGCTGCGTACCGAGTTTTCCACAGAAGAGTTCAAGCAACTTTTAAAGCGCGTTGGTGCTGCCATTGTTTCGCAGTCTGAAAGTTTAGCACCTTTGGACAAGAAGCTTTACGGCCTAAGGGATGTGACTGCAACTGTAGAATCTCTGCCTCTAATTGCGTCCAGCATCATGTCAAAGAAAATAGCAGTGGGCAGTGATCTTGTAAGCC
>DUSQ01000034.1 GCA_012842545.1 Coprothermobacter sp. | reverse complement strand
TACGGTGGGCCGCACTTTGGTTTCTTTGCAACGAAGATGGACTACATTCGTTACATGCCGGGCAGAATGGCTGGGCAAACTGTTGACGTGGATGGAAGGGTGGGGTACGTGCTCACCCTGCAAACTCGTGAACAGCATATCCGCCGTGAGAAAGCCACATCGAACATTACCAGCAACCACTGGCTCATGGCTCTTGCTTCTGCCGTTTACTTGGCTCTCATGGGTGCTTCTCTGCCCCAGCTGGGACAGAGCATCTTAAATAGAAGTACATACCTGGCAGAGAAGCTTGTTTACGTGGGCTATCCACTGTGGAAGCGCCAGTACTTTTTCAAGGAGTTTCCCATAAAGGTACGCGATGCTGAAGCTATTCAGCAGGCATTGGCTGATGCAGGGTACTATGTTGGTCCCGTCGTTGATGAGCACACGCTCTTGGTGGCAGTAACCGAAAAGCGCACAAAAGAGCACATGGACAAGTTAATTGAGCTCATGGAGGGTCTTGAGTGATGATGAGTATGAAAAGAGGCACATTGCCCTTACTCAAAGAACTTCACAAACCTGGAAGGCGTGGACCTCAGGTGCCCATGGGTGGTTTAGAAGACCGTCCCGTGTCAGAGCTTCTTCCCAAAGAGTTTTTGCGCGAGAAGCCACTAAGCATGCCTGAGCTTACGGAAGTCGAAGTAGTCCGGCATTTTGTCAACTTATCAAACTTGAATTACGGTGTGGACAATGGGTTCTACCCGCTTGGTTCCTGCACCATGAAGTACAACCCCAAGATAAATGAAGAAGTTGCAGCGTGGTTTCAAGACATACACCCGGCTTTGCCTGAAAACAGTGTTCAACCACTATTGGAACTGCTTTATACGTTGCAGGAAGATCTTCTGGAGATAACTGGCATGGATGCCATAACGCTACAGCCTGCCGCAGGTGCTCACGGCGAACTCACTTCTCTTCTCATGGCAAAAGCTTACTTCAAGGACCACGGTCTTTTGGAGAAGGATACAGTGATCATTCCTGACTCAGCTCATGGAACTAACCCGGCTTCTGCCACCATGGCTGGTTTCAAAGTGGTTACTGTGAAGTCCGATGAAGAGGGCTTGGTGGATTTGGAGCAGCTTAGAACGCTTGTAAACGAACACACGGCGGTTTTCATGCTCACCAACCCAAATACCCTGGGTAAGTTCGAAAGAAACATTCTGGACATTGCTCAGCTCATCCATGACGTTGGTGGGTTCATGTACTGCGACGGTGCGAATCTAAACGGCATGCTGGGTTGGGCAAGACCCGGGGACATGGGGTTTGATTTTGTCCACCTTAATCTGCACAAGACCTTTAGCACACCCCATGGCGGTGGTGGTCCCGGTTCAGGTCCAGTGGCTGTGAAAAAAGCGTTGGAACCTTATTTGCCAAAGCCGGTTTTGGTTAAAGCCGAAGATGGCACATACCACTGGGACTTTGATAGACCTCGCAGTATTGGGAAAGTACGTTCCTATTTCGGTAACATTTTAGTTGCACTGAAGGCTTTGGCTTACATAAAGTCACTGGGTGGAGCAGGACTGCGTGAAGTGGGCACCATGGCAGTACTAAATGCCAATTACATGCGCGTTGCCATGGAAGGCACGTTGCCCACAGCTTACCCCGGCCTGTGCAAGCACGAGTACGTTGCCACAGCAGAGGAGGTAAAAAAGCGTTACGGCGTGAAAGCCCAGGACATCGCGAAACGCTTGCTGGATAAAGGCTTTCATGCGCCAACCATGTATTTTCCACTCATTGTGAAAGAAGCACTCATGATCGAACCAACCGAGACCGAAACAAAAGAAAACCTGGATGCCTTTGTGGAAGCCATAAAGGAAATTGTTCAGGAGGCTGAAACTAATCCTGATTTGGTCTTGAGTGCTCCTCATGACACCCCTGTTAGGCGACTTGATGAGGTAAAAGCCAACAAGGAGTTAAAAGTTCGTTGGTGAAGATGGAGCCCCCTTCTCTGGGGGCTCACACTCTTCTTTTTACAAACACAAGTGTTTGCGCTATCTAACATCTGTCTTTCTTCTTTGTGTGGGTGTTTTGAGCATTGTAAAATACTTTCATGACGAACAACATCTGTGTGTGTCAGTTTGTTTCTTGTTTGCATAACTGCGTGACGAGGTGATGAACAATCATGGCTGTGATAATGAAGGGAAAACCAGTGGCGGATGCCATCTATGAAGAGCTTCAGCCCATGAAGTCGCTGAACCTGACTTTGGGTGTTATTAAGTACAAAGATTCTGATGCAGGAGGTTACCTCAGCGGGCTTTCCAAGGCAGCAGAACGCCTCAATGTGAAGCTTCACATAAGTGAGGTAGAGCAGTTCACACAGCTTACTGAAAAAGTGATTGCCCTGGGTGACGATCCACAGATCCACGGCATTCTATTGCTAAAGCCCTTCCCCAAGGAATGGAACTTCAGACAGGCTTCCGACCTCATACCTCCTCACAAGGACGTGGATGCTCTGCACCCGGTGAATTTGGGTTTGCTGGCACAGGGCAGAGGAAAACTGGTTCCTGCCACTCCTCAGGCAGTGCTGAGCATTTTGGATTTCTACAATGTTCTGCCCTTGGAGGGCGCAAACGCCTTGGTTATTGGCAGAAGTGAGGCAGTGGGGCTTCCCATGTTTTTGTGCCTCATGCAGCGTAATGCCACTGTGACTGTGGCACACAGTCGTACCAGGGATTTACCTTCTTTGTCCAGCCAAGCTGATCTGGTGGTAGTGGCTGTGGGAAAGCCCAATTTTCTTACCAGCGATCATGTAAAACAGGGAGCTGTGATCGTTGATGTGGGTACCAATGTGCTGGAGGATGGCAACAAAGTAGTGGGTGATGTGCATCGTGAGCAAGTGGAACCGCTGGTGAGTGCCATCACACCAGTGCCGGGTGGTGTCGGTTCTGTGACCACAGCTTGCCTTTTTAAGAATCTTTTCCTGTGTTATCAGGAGCAGGTCCGTTAGAAGAATCCACACCAGCGTTGTTGGGTACACTGCTCATGCTCTTTATCACGGTGTTTACTGGTGGCCTTCTAAGTTGAGTCACATTTCTCTTTAACAAGGAGTACTTCTCCGTGGACAAGAGGGCATAAAGCAGTGAGGTCTTCAGTTCCGCTGTTTCCCACTGTGAATTTTCGGTGGCATCATGAAAAGCCTGCAGTACCTCAGTGCTCATACGAGTCAGTGCTTCAATTCTTTGGTTGCGGTGTACAATCCATCCCACATCGCTCTGCGCAATGGCGCTCACGCCAAACTTCTTAGCAGTGTGGATGAGAAAGCCAATTTCAATGCCGTAGCCTGTGTAGAAAGGAATGGATCTTAGCAAGGACGTGCGAGCAGCTGTGAATCCTGACAATGGCTGGAAAAGAAACAGTAGTTCAGGCATTTCCATGCTCAGCAGTGGCCTAACCAGTATTTCTGTCACTCTGCCGCCACCGCTTTTAAGTGTTTTGTCTTCAGGTCCACCGCGGTTGAAATAGCCTTTAACAAGCTGCAAGTCTCTTCGCATGACCAATGGTCCAACAGTACCCAGCACCATGTCCTCGGTAGGGTTCTTTATGTCAGCGTCGAGAAAAGCCACAATGTCAATATCGTCCAGAACAAAAATGGATTTCCACAGAGCTTCTCCCTTACCACGAAAAGCGCCCAGTTCAGGGTGAATCTCTCCGCTTCTGAAAACTTCGGCGCCAGCATTCTTTGCAACTTCGTAGGTGCTGTCCGTGGAGTCATTGTCAATGACCACGATGCGATCCAGAACCCCTTCCGCTTTTAGCGGCAGGTAGCACCGGACAACTTCCGCAATGGTTTCTTCTTCGTTGAAAGCTGGTATGACCACAGCGATTCGCTGTTTTCTTTCCGTCTTTCTTTGCTTTATCCATTCTTTGCCAAAGTAAGCTCTTGGGAATGTGTTTCGCACAAAAACCGTGGTGGGATCCTGTGGTGTCTGCATTATCCTCGGACGCTGTTTTGGCTTCTGCATGCGCTGCCTAACCAAAATAAAGTTGGTTCCACCGTTGCCATTCTTTATTAGCTCCACCAGGTGCCACAGAAAGTGGTCAGCATTCATGGGGTAAGGCAAACCCAAAATGGCTAAGTCCAATTTAGGCAACTGCTCCATGATTGCCACAGCAGCATCTTCCGTATTCAGGGGAATGAAGTTTATTTCTTCCAGCTCGTCCTGTTGTAAACTTCTATCAAAAGAAATGTCATCTTCCGTTATTTCCGTGGTTTGGGGTTTGTACAAGTTGATCAGCTTAGCGTTTTGAATCAGCCCTGCTTCTTGCAGGGCAGTTCCCACCGTATCAAACAGTGCAATGTTCGCTCTACCTCTGCTGAATATGCCAACTTTTTTCTTTTGCCTAAGGCTGTGCAGTCCAAGTAGTAGTAGATTATCGCTGTTTTCCATGAGCGCGTTCAGTGTATCCACATCCAGGTCCGTGGTAAGCAAATCCACGCACACATAGGAATCAACCTTTTTACTTAATAAGTCCAGTGCTTCCTGAGGCGTATTCACGCGCCTCAGCTCTTTTTTGGGAGAAAGGTTGTAAAAGAAGTTTTTCAGTGTTTTGTTGGTTTTTCTTTTGCTCACATATATCATAATGTGCATTTTACACCTCCGAGTTATCAGATTAGTTTTTTTCAGGGTTAAATTGGCTTTCTCCCATGGTCAGGGCTTGTGAGCGTGCAGTCTCTTGACAAAGTTTGTCTTTTGCCTTATACTTAACAATGCCTGCCTATAGTGAGATAGGCACGGTGAGGCACAGCGCGGGAGCGAGGTG
>DUSQ01000081.1 GCA_012842545.1 Coprothermobacter sp. | reverse complement strand
ATTGGAAGGGGTGGACGTAATTCAACCTCTGGATTACTTAAAACTGATGGGCCTTGTGATGCATAGTGCATTCGTCATAACTGACAGCGGCGGGCTGCAAAAGGAAGCATATTTCTGCGGGAAGAGGGCGCTGGTTGTAATGCCTGATACTGGTTGGAGAGAGCTTGTCGATATTGGATGGAATGTGCTTATTCGCAATACTGAAGATTTTGTTGAATACGCGCATGGAGTAACTTGGACCTCTAGCATGGTGCAGATAACCCAAGGCGATAACGGCATGCTTGGTACTGGTGATGCTGCTCAGAAAATAGCCTACATCCTGAGGGGGGTAATAATTTGATTGAGCATATAATGTTAAGCACTGGTAAATGGATAGACCTTCAAGAAGGGGATTGGCAAGAGCGTCAAGCAAAGTTCATAGTAAACTCAGTTAGAGTTTACGAGTTTTGGGGTTACGACTGGAGAATTCCTCTCTGGGATAACCAGCTTATGGATTTCTTTTCAGGTGTGCCTTTGAAACTACGGTTGGAGAAGAAACTCTACGACCCGTTAGTGGACCGAGTTTACCGAGCATCTTGTAATGAGAGAGCCAATATACATGATGTTTCGTCAATAAAAAGATTGATTAAAAGATTTCCAGCTTTGTACAGGTTTTTGTCCGCTGCCAAAAGCTCCATTAGAGCAAGGGATCTTAAAGCTATTTATGAAAGTCATCCTTTGGGTTTTTATGGTATTTGGGATTTTTCAGAGTTCAAGAAAGTTTTCATAGGAAATAACAATGTTGTAAACGCCATGGTGGCGATAGATCAGTTAGAAGAAATCAGATCTGATTTAGGTGATGGCTAGTGGGTACAGGTTTTCTTTGGGTCCTGCATGCATTGGTCATTATCTTATCTTGTTCATTGTGTGTTTGGGCATTATCTCGTTCTCGTCGCATCTTGCTTCCGTTTTTTGTATTAGGCTTTGTCGTACTTGATTCTATCGGTTTGTTATTCGCGCCATATCTCAGGAACGATTTTTTGCCTTATATATCTCAAGGTCTGGGAACTGTTGATTTGCTAAAACTCCAGCATGTATATACTAGGGAATTAACGGCTCATTGGATATTTTTGCTGGTTTCATCTTTATTTTTGTTAGGTGAAACTTATTCAGCGCGGAAAAACGGCGTCGTGCGGGTGGCAAGAATTTCTCCTAGAAATAAAGTTTTTTTAATTCTCTTGAAAGTGTTTGCCTTATTTTCATACATAAGATATTTCTTCTTAGGTCCGGGATTAGAGTTGTTACTTTCTTACAAGCTGTTCTACGAATCTCCCGCGGCCGCAGTTGCGGATAGAAATTATGTTAAAGAGGTACTTTCTCTGGGCCAGGGGGCTTTCTTGGCATCCATAACTGCATATACGATATTGCCCGTTTTGGCCTTAAGGTCGGCCCTAAACGGTAAGCGCTCGAATTTTAGATTTTGGACGTATTGTTTACTTTCGGCAGCGTATGCTGTTCAGACGAGGCAGAAGTGGCCAATTGTGGCTGTCATTCTGATGTACCTATCAGTTTATGTTATTTCGAGATACGGGATCAGCAACATAAGGAAGTTGCCTTTGGGTAGAATAGCTGCGGTCCTAGTTGTTGGAGCATTGATTTTGGTGGTTGGTACTTACCATTTTAACTTTGGACTGAGCTGGAGCGATAGTTTCATAAGCGGCATCGGAAGAGTATTCGTTGTTCCATGCACTGCGGAGGCTGCTTACTTCTATGTGTTCCCAGACATTTTTCAATTTCGAGGTTTGTCAAACAGTTTCAATATTGACTTGATGAGCAAGTGGAGCCGTTCTACCTCTGATGTGACAATTTATGATGTTGCCGATATTTCTCTGGGAAGTCCGTCCTCACTAAATGCTTCTTTCCTAGCAGTTGGGTGGTCCGGTGCCGGATATCTTGGTGTCATCTTGGTTTCTGTAATATTGTTAGGCCTACTTTGGGCAGCAGACACATTTGTTTGCAAATTGCTCCTTAGAGATAGATTGTTAGTCATTGCTTTAGGTATACCGTCTTTGGGTCAATTAGTGTCCTCTTCCTTGGTTGATTTCATCTCTTCTAATGCTATTTTAGTTCCATTGCTACTATGGTTACTAAGTCTTCCTATTGTAGTCATTCGAAACAGAAATAGCATGGAAGCGAACTATGAAAGGGGTAAATCCTTATGAAAACTGTTTACTTAACTCACATGAATATGTCTGCATCTTCCGGCCCAGTTAAAAAGATGCTGGCGCAAGTGAAAGTTTGGCAATCTTTTGGACATGAGGTTTATTTTGCAATATTGACCAAACGTAAGGATATATTCGATCTGT
>DUSQ01000033.1 GCA_012842545.1 Coprothermobacter sp. | reverse complement strand
TTCTTTGTTGACTCTTTTAGAGACTCTGCTGCAAGTAACGACATCACTGCAAAATCGTATTTCCCAGACAGCAGTGCTTGCTCTCTTCTATAACCACCCCGCATATATGCAAGATTGAAAGGCACTTTAACTTTTTCAAAGGTCTTATAAAGTCCTGTAGCCATTCCTTCATATCTTCTTGAATAGGGTAAAGGCATCACGCCCGTTATGATCTTGAAATCAGCTAATTCCCAAAGTTTCACATAGTCAATCTTTTCAAGAAATGTTCCCTGCCGTCTCTTTGCGCTAATACTAATAGCACCTGCATTTTCGAGATATTTCATTGCCGCCTGCACTGTCCCCCTGCCCATGCCCAGTTGGTCAGCATACTCACCAACTGTCTTTAGGCGCTGCCCCGCGTGCATAGGCAAGAACATGCGTGCCAATTTAACAACCGCGGTTCCGTTTTTGGTTAGCAAATGATTATCCACAAGAATTTACCTTCCAATCATGACTAATTCAGTTTCCTAAAGCGTTTAAGCAAGCCCAAAGTCACCTCTGCATTGCAAACTTAACAAATCCAAAACTTCGTACTTTGTTAAGGACAATTTGTCCCCTTTTCAAATATTATCATCCTAAAGAGTGGCATCGTTCGATTACCGCATCTTCAATAAACAAGATAACTTTAGGCTCTGCTAGTTTTTTATCACAACACTCATGAGTGCTATAATCATATGTACAATGTTCTGTATATTTCGTGCAAACAGTAGCCATCGACATGTTGAATCTAAGATCCTATGGGCTAAGATACTTCTCTTCGAATTTGGTAGCTTATCTAAAGTTGCTATCGCTGCTTGTTCAATCAGTTTTCCGTGGCATTTTAACGCTATGTTTGACGTCTTGAAAGTTCGTCCTGTGGAAAATAATTCAGCACAAAAACCTGCAAAACTCCTTGATTCCTCTATTCATGGCGCTATTAATAACGATCCTGTCAAAACTTGGAGGCGATACAAGAAGGAGGTGGTAGAAACAGCTAAAGGCAAAGCAATTCAACTGGAAATGCTACGTTAATGACTATTAGAAAGGGGGATTTAACGTGAGGTATGTACTCATTATTTTGGCTGGAGCGGTTGGTGCAATGCTGGCCAATAGGGGGATATCGGTTTTCAATGACGCAGTAAGGCCTATCATTCCTGAGTACAGAGAAGGAAGAATGACGCGGGCTGAACTAGCCATGACAACGTTTGGACTCAGCTTTGGTTTAGTTGTAGGGTTTGGTATACCTTTCTCTATCCTTTCACCCATAATCTTGGTCCATTCACTATGGTTAGGAACAGATATCATAGGCACCTTTTTCCCAGGTAAACCGACAGATTATTGGTACAAAGATCGAGAGAGCCTCTATGGTTTCATCCTTTCTGGAGTTTGTGGAGGTTTGTATGGTCTCCTTCTGTTAGTTGGACTAGGATGGTTCGTAGAACTCATGAAAGCCTTACCTGTAAATATCTTCGATCCCTTGGGTAGTCTTGGTGATCCTGTTATAATAGCTTTTACCGTTTTCCCATGTTTGGCAATAGCCTACGAATACGGCTTCAGCAACGGTGCCTTATCGCTAGGGATAGTGCTTGTGATAAGAGAAATTGTTGAAAAACTTGGATACTCCTCCCCTGATGGTGTAGCGTTGTTGACAGGGCTTATAATTCTACTCATTTATGCGATGAGGGAAAAAAATACCAGCGACATTAAAACTGCTTCATTGTTTTCAGAAAGAGTAAAAAACATACGAAAAAACTTGCCATGGATAGCCATAATGGGGGCTATATACGGAATGAGCTGTAATATTGGACTGCTTATGGAAGGGCCACAGTCTTTGCTAGCACTAAAAGAAGGCATGAAAGCAAATGCGATAAGCATTACTATTGCAAGAGCATTATCTTTTATACCTTTGAAGGCAACTACTGCATTAGCAAGTGGCACTTTTGTAACCGATGGTTTCGGTTTCACAGCAACTGTTGGTCTGTTGGCACCGAACATAATTTTGGCTGCCATATTTGGTGCAATAGTAATGTCACTTGAGGCATCAAGCTTGATCCTCATAGCCAATGTTTTTGACCGCTTTCCCGGAATCAGAAATGCGGCAGACAATATGAGAAACGCAATGACAAAGGTGCTAGAAATTGCTATCTTAGTGGGCTCTATGATAGCAGCAAATAAGATAGCACCTGGTTATGGATACTTTGTAGTGATAGGACTTTACTTGCTTAACGAGACAGCCAAAAGGCCTCTCGTTACAATGGCAGTCGGTCCGGTGGCGACTATTATAGTGGGTATAATTGCAAACATTCTTGCAGTGATGGGCCTGTAGGCCCATCACTGCAACACACATGTGAGGTGATAAAAGAATATGGATACCTACCCATTGGAGTTCTTAACAGTAGAGCAAGCAAAAGAAATCCAGTTTAAACTTGTCGATGTCATAACTAACCATTTTTCAGGTGACGAATTCCTGAGCTTAGGTGACTTAGGCGTTGTCCCTTCTCTCGGAAGGCCTACAACCACTGCAAAAGTGGAAGAAACGCTGGCAGACTTT
>DUSQ01000004.1 GCA_012842545.1 Coprothermobacter sp. | reverse complement strand
ACCCATTTAATGTCTCTTTCAAGTTGCGGCACCACATTGTATTCCAATGCGTTGCTCCGCCTTCTGGTTTTTTCAATCTCCACGCTCATCATGTGCAACGCATTCCTCAGAGAAGCCAACTTCAGCAAGTGAGGCAGAAGCTCTTCATAAACACCAAGAGCCTTGTAAAAGGCAGGACCCGTTTGCAAATACAGGTCAGGTATTTCCATCTTTTTAAGAGATACATCCAGAAAAGGTACTTTTATGTTGAAAACCACTCTGGTGGAAAGGTCATACTGCACCTCAAAAAGCTGCATATTCCTTATCTTCTCTCTGACCATGGGGGAAGTTTCAGACTCATATTGATTAAGAAGCTCAACAAAAGTCTCCATGAGCTCTTCTATGTATCGTCTCTCCTTATCAAACTCACTGTACAGATCTCTAAAAGCTTTCACCATGGCCTCCAACTTGTCCTTAAGCAGCTTAAGGCCCCTTTTACTTATGGTGTACCTGCGCTTAAGTGCAAGAAGGGTCATCCGGTTTGGACTTACCGTCGATGCCATCAGCTTTCCACCTTTGGCAAGTACTTGTTTACATATTCGTCCCTAATTCTCTTTAGTTCGCTTCTGGGAAGCATTCTGAGTAGTCGCCAACCAATTGTTAGCGTCTCCTCAATAGTGCGGTTTTCATCTTCGCCTTGCGCTATGAATTCTAATTCCAAGCGATCAGCAAATTTGACGTACAACCTATCTAAATCGGTCAATGCGGCTTCTCCTAAGACTACTTCCAATTCCCGTGCTTCTTTCCCTCGCGCATAAGCGGCGTACAACTGGTTAGAAACAGCAGAGTGATCTTCGCGAGTATGGCCTTCTCCAATACCTCTTTGCATCAGCCTGGAAAGCGATTGCAGTACATCAATGGGTGGGTAGATATTTTTGTGCTGCAAGTCCCTTGAGAGGAAAATCTGCCCTTCCGTTATATAACCAGTTAAGTCTGGTATTGGGTGCGTCCTGTCGTCCTCCGGCATGGTTAATATGGGGATCTGTGTTATGCTACCCTTTTTACCCTTAACTCTCCCTGCACGTTCATAAATGCTCGCTAAATCTGTATACATGTAGCCAGGATATCCGCGCCTTCCAGGGACCTCTCGACGCGCCGCAGATATCTCTCTGAGTGCTTCACAGTAGTTTGTCATGTCAGTGAGTATGGCAAGCACGTGCATGTCCTTTTCAAAAGCCAAATACTCCGCAGCAGCCAACGCAAACCTGGGAGTGGCTATGCGTTCAATAGTTGGGTCGTCAGCTAAGTTCAAAAACAGGACTGATCGCTCTATGGCCCCCGTCTTTTGAAAAGACTGGATGAAAAAGTTAGCCTCCTCAAAGGTGATTCCCATGGCAGCAAATACCACAGCAAACTTTTCTTCCGAAGATAGCACTCTGGCTTGACTTGCTATTTGAGCAGCCAAGCGAGCATGAGGTAATCCACTGCCACTAAAAATGGGTAACTTTTGACCACGTACCAGCGTATTCATGCCATCAATGGCCGAAATGCCTGTCTGAATGAACTCCGCTGGATACTCACGGCTAACGGGGTTTATGGGAGCTCCATTTATGTCCACGTACTTGTCCACGAAAGGCTCAGGCTTGCCATCCAGTGGCTCTCCCAAGCCATCAAACACTCTGCCAAGAATGCCTTCGCTTACACCAAAAGTGAGGCCCCTTCCCAAAAACCTAGCAGTAGTGATTTTTGGAGTTAGTCCCTGAGTACCTTCAAAAACTTGAACTAAGGCAAAACGATCTGTGGTTTCCAGCACCTGCCCGTGACGTATCTCTCCGTTTAGCTGAAACTCCACTAATTCGCCGTAGCCAGCGTCTGATACCCCTTCTACAAAAACCAGTGGTCCGTTTACCTCAGAAATATTACGGAATTCCCTAATCATGAGCCTTCACTTCCTCTGAAAAACTCTTTGTGATGGCATCTTGCATCTGTCGCCAGTCCGGAATTTCCTCTTCTCTGAGCCATCTAAGCTGTGAAATACGTTCCCTAATGGGATTGCTTATAAGCGAGGCGTAATCCTCTCCTTTTCTTATTCGATTCAAGATAATATCATGAACAAGAAGAATGGACGACAGTATGACGTATTGCTTCCTTAGTGAGCAGTAACTGTCCACATCGTCAAAGGCATCCTGTTGCAGAAAATCCTCTCTTAAAGAACGAGCTGTTTCCAGGAACAATTGTTCTTCTGTGGATAGAGCATCATATCCCACTAACCTGACAAGTTCCAGAAGCTCTGACTCCCTTTGCAAAATCGCCATGGCTTCATTGCGTTTCTTGAGCCAGTCACCAGCGAAAGTCTTGTTGTAGTATTCCCCAATCCTATCTAAATACAATGAGTAGCTGTTGAGCCAGTTGATAGCCGGAAAGTGACGTGCAAAAGCCAAGTCCTGATCCAATCCCCAGAATACTTGCACCGATCTCAGTGTGGCTTGAACCACTGGATCGGAGAGGTCCCCACCTGGCGGTGAAACGGCACCTATGACTGTGACGGATCCTGTCCGTTCAGGACTGCCTTGGCATTTAACAAAGCCGGAACGCTCGTAAAAAGCCGATATGCGTGATGCAAGATAAGCAGGATATCCCTCTTCACCAGGCATTTCTTCCAGACGAGTAGATATTTCTCTCATGGCTTCAGCCCAACGAGACGTGGAATCAGCCATGAGTGCCACATCATACCCCATGTCTCTGTAGTACTCCGCTATGGCAATACCTGTAAAAACAGATGCCTCACGTGCTGCCACAGGCATATTGGATGTATTTGCAACTAATACAGTTCTATCCATGAGTGGTCCACCCGTTCTCGGGTCCTTCAGCTCAGGAAATTCGATGAGCACTTCCGTCATTTCATTGCCACGCTCGCCACAACCAACATAAACTACCACATCCACATCAGACCATTTTGCAAGTTGGTGCTGAATTACGGTTTTTCCAGAACCAAAGGGACCAGGGACACATGCCGTCCCGCCCTTAATTACCGGGAAAAACACGTCCAGTATGCGTTGACCTGTAAGCATGGGTACGTCAGTAAATACTTTCTCTTTAACTGGCCTTGGGATTCTCACAGGCCAGCGTTGCATGAGCTGAAGCTCATGCACAGTACCATCAGGCCCTTGTACTTTCGCAATGCACTCGTCCACAGTATAATCGCCTTCCGAGGCAATCCACTGCAAAGTTCCTTTCACATTAGGTGGAACCATGATTTTATGAACCACTGTTGAGGATTCAGTCACTTCACCTAAAAAATTACCACCTTCAACCTCCACACCCGAGCTGATTAAAGGAACAAAGTGCCACTTACGCTCGCGGTCCAGGGCATTCACGCTAAACCCCCTAGTCAGGAAATCTCCACTTTCTTCTCTTAGCCGCTCCAACGGCCTCTGTATGCCGTCAAAAATGTTATTTGTTAATCCGGGACCCAGTTCCACACTGAGCAACTGACCAGTGGACTCCACTATTTCGCCAGGACGAAGACCATTAGTATCCTCATAAACCTGTATGTACACCAAATCTTTCTCGATTCCGATAATTTCTCCAAAAAGCTTAAGTTCACCCACTCTTACAACTTCATACATCATGGGCTTCTCCAAACCCTTTGCAGTAACCAAAGGCCCCGCCACACGCACAACATATCCTTGTTGGTGCACCAACCATCACCACCTACCTGTCAAGTTTTACACCCAAAGCTCTCTCAACAAACCTTCTAGCTGAGCCAACATCCACGCCTTGCTTGGGGTCAAGCACGACTGGCACAAATCTAGTTCCGTATCTTTCTTCCAAGTTGCTAATGAGCTCTGGGCTACAAGAAATGCCATCTGTGACCAACACCACCGTATCGGTGGCTTTAGACAGAATATCCTCCAACTCCTCAGCTTCCACTATTCGTATGCCAGAGAAACTAAGAAAATCATATAACCCGCTCTTTCCAGAAGCGATTATTTCAGCCATGCAATCATCCCCAATAACTTATCCTGTTCTAAGCAAGGCATAGCTTATACCAGTAATGGTCTGAAACCGTAACTCAATATAACGTAAAACACCAGCCAAAAAGGAACCGGAAAAATACTGGTACTCCAAGAACTTAAGCCATTCTATGCGCCAGTCTGCTCCTTGCTTGCCGCTCTTTAAGGATTCTACAGAGCTAGCAATTGCTCCATAAAGAAAATCACCAAAAGGCAATGCTTTAAGTCTCTCCATCTCAAAAGGCTCACCAAAGAAGCGAGCTCTGTAGAACTCTTCCATCTGCTTGTAGCCGCTCTCTTCGAGTAAACCAAGCAATTCATCAAGCTCTTCGAGGAAACCTTCCCAAAGGGCATTTGTCGCCTCATCAGGCGATTTTTCAGCAATTTGCTCTCTGATATCCGGGTTTAACGCAACTTGCTTCAGTAAGTACGGGTTTACCCTTAACTTATCCAATGTCTCCAATGGCAGAACCCTATCCTGCCGAGCTGCCACAAGTGCTGCAATGTCAGAAACTTCTTTCACTTTAGCAACTCCTTAAACTCTTCATAGATT
>DUSQ01000032.1 GCA_012842545.1 Coprothermobacter sp. | reverse complement strand
GGCAACCACAAAGAACTCATGGAGAAGAAGGGGTTCTATTACAACCTCTACATGAGCCAGTTCATGGGTGCTCTGGTGGACGAAGCAATGTAAGTGGTGTAGCAGTAGTAGCAACAAAAAAGGAGCCAGCTTCAGCGCCGGCTCCTTTTTGTTTGTTGTTAGTTGATTTCTCGGGTTGAGCAACTGTTATTACAGAGCTTTAAACCATTCCATTAGTGTTTTCCATTTACGAGCATTTTCCATCATGACCATAAGATCTGTCATGGCATTAGTGTAGCTTTCACTGGCAGTAATTGTCTCCACGTCATTCATGTATCTTAAAGCTAAGTCGTGCGATATGGAAGAAACGGGAGTATTTTCGGAGGATTTTGCTAAGGATTCTATGTCAGAACGAACTTTTTCAACAAATGCAGTCAAGTCACGCTCATTCAGGGTAACCATCACGGTTGAGTTATTTTGGTCCGTATAAGAAAGATCAGTGAATACGTTCATGTCTCCCAATTCCTTTGATAGTTCAGCATCGGCATGGAACTTTGCTGCTACTAATATTCTTTGAAGGGATGAAATATTCCCACCACTATGTAAGTTTGTGGAAACAAATTGCCTCTCAGCTTTGAAAAGCCAAGGAATGTTTATGGCCTTTGAGGGGTCGCTAATAATTTCATTTTGCATGGAAGTTTGCAGTTCCGTGGTGTTAGCTGAGGGTGGATATGTGTCTGTAAGTGATGCAATGGTTTGACTTGCTGTTTGAGCCATCTTTTCCAAAGCGTCACCTGGTTTTGCCATGCTCTGTAGTACTTCTTCGTAAATATCAACAACTTGGTTATATGCTTTTATAACTGCCACAGCACTTGCAGCTGTCTGAATATCTGTGGAAGCAGTGGCTGTACTTAGAAACTGCAAAACATCTGAAGGGTAGGGAATTTGCATCGCGTAATAAAGATTACTCAAACGTTCTTGAGCCACCAAATAAGCCATTAATGTGTTCTTGTCCGCTGATTGAGGCTCCTTTAGTGTCTTTAACGTCATGCTGGCGAGTTCTTTTTGCAAGCTTGTCTTGTCGGCCGAAGGCGTTGTCATGGCGCTATAAAAATAGAGGTGGCCATTTAATATATCATCCACGGTCAAACTTGCTGTGAGTTCTTCCAGAGAGGATGTGGATGTGCCTTCAGAGAGCACGTCTCTAACCTTTAGAACAACTGATTTGTCTGGATCAGTAACAGCGTTGGTGGGTATCGTTGCTGTTAGATTCCCGCTTAATGAGCTTAGAACCTTTTCTTGATCTTGGGGAGTGACAACTTTCTTACTCTGGCGCAAAATAATGCCCACGGTTAACGTTAAAGCAATTGCGACCAGCAAAATCACAACGATGATTGTTCTTCTTGACTTCATAATAACCTCCCTCTACAAACCCAGGTCTTCGGATATTTCTTGCATTGCTTGTAGTACCAAATTCACAAATTTTTCCAGGCTGAGGCCGAAATCCTCGCACGTGGCTATCTGTTCTCGATTTGCCCCAGCTGCAAAGCGTTTTTCCTTAAACCTCTTGAGCACTCTTTCTGGCGTAACACTTGATAATTTCTTATCTGGCATTACCAAGGCGACCGCCGTAATCAGCCCAGTTAGTGGATCCACGGCTCTGAGAACTTTGCCCATCAAACTATCGGGTACAATACCGTGTGCCTCATTATGTGTCAATATGGCTTTTGCGGCTTCTTCTGGTAAGCCCAAGGTTTTTACCATTTCATACCCGACTTTACTGTGTTCAAGAGGATTTTCATTGGTAATCTCCGTATCAATGTCATGAAGTAAGCCTGTGAGTCCCCACAAATTCGCGTCTTCATTGAAATACTCAGCCAGCTTTTTCATGGCAGCTTCTGTAGCTAACATGTGTCTGACCATGTTTTCGTTCTTGATGTGTTTTCTTACCTCCGCAAGCGCTTCTTCTCTGCTGATCAAAGCCAAACCGCCCTCCCATCTGTTAATATTTCCTTCTTCCAAATAGGTACTTCATTTTTAATACGGTCTATTACTTCCATTGTTGCTAAGAAACCCTCTTGTCTGTGAGGAGAAAGGGTTGCAACCACTAACGCTGTTTCACCAACGGTTAATCTGCCAATTCTATGTGCTACGTACAGCGTGACCTTGTACTTTTCCTCAACTTCACGAATTATCTTTTCTAATTGTGAAAGTGCCAATTCTTCATAGGCTGAGTATTCTATGGCTTCGACCTCACCGTTCTGCGAATGGCTTCTGACCTTGCCTTGGAAAACTATGAAAGAGCCCATGGCAGGATCTTCCAGCACCGGAAGTTCCAGTTCTTCTTTAGTTAAAATGGCTTTTTCCATTTCTACCCACCTCCCACAGGTGGCATTATCGCCAATTCATCGCCGTCTTCAAGTGTAGCATTTGAGGAAACGAGTGTTCCATTTACAGCCAGCATGTACACGTCTTCCACATTTAATTCCATGAGCAGTTGTTGAATCGTTTTACCTTTAGCGTCCAGCAGTAGCTGTGCTCCATGTAAATCAGCTAGCTTTCCAAAGAATCTCACCGTTACCATTTTCTCATTCACCATCATTTTTCTTGCGAGTGGGAAACTCGATTGCCACTTCGCCGTCCTTTAGTACGACGAAAGCCCTATATGCTTTGCCGGCTTTTGAACGGAAGCGCTTCAAGCGTGTCCTTCCTTCTGCGACTAAGCGTCTCACATCGTCAGCTGTGATAACTCCTCCGTTCATGTTCTTCCAGACTCGGAATTTGCAGCCTTCTTTCCAGTTACTGCAATAGTATGACTTTTGGCCTTCAAGAATGTAGCCATCACAGAAGGGACACTTAGCTATGGGCATGTTCTGTTTGCTTTTTAGGGTCTTGGAGCTCTCTTCTTTTGATAAGGTATTAACAATGTCTTTGACGTATTCCTCAATGGACCACATAAAGCTTTCAGGAGTTTCTTTGCCTTTTTCAATGAGTCCCAGGCGGCGTTCCCATTCACCTGTTAACTCTGGTTCAGTTAAACTCTGCAGTTTTACTTCGCGCAAGGCGTCGATAAGCATAATGCCTTTGGAGGTAGGAATCAATTGAGGTCCATTCCTTTGTACGTATCCCATTTCGATTAGTCGTTCAATGATTTCTGCGCGGGTTGCTGGTGTTCCTATGCCTTTCTCTTTTAGTATTTCAGCGAGTTCTTCTGATTCCACCATCTTTCCAGCCGTTTCCATGGCTGCTATGAGGGTACCATCTGTGAACCTCGGTGCTGGTCTTGTTTGTCTTCTTTCCGCTGCTGTCTCCAATACGGTAACCTCGGCAATTTGGGGCAGTAGATCTTGGCTTTCTTTACCACCCAGTATGGCATACCAAGAGGGATCGTCCACTCGGATTGCTGCGTACTCAAAAAGATGGTCTCCATAGCTAAATACAGTCCTTTGATGAGTTTCCAAAGCTGGTGGATAGAACGCAGCTAAGAAGCGATCCACCACGTAATTGAACATTCTTTCGTCGTCACCTTTCAGTTCCTTGATTTTTCCTGTGGGAATGATAGCAAAGTGATCGGTAACTCGTGCGTTGTTAAAAATGCGTCCCCGGTTATTCAGCTTCTTGACGTATTCCCAGTTGCCTTTTTCAAATACTGTCTCAAGCTGATTTGCTGTCCCAATTACCTGCTTTTTCATGTCCGTAGGCAGGTACCGTGAGTCAGTTCTGGGGTAGGTTATAAGAGCATTCTCGTAAAGTTTTTGCAGTATTTTCAATGTTTTTTGAGCTGACCATTTGAACGTTCTGGAGGTGAATTTCTGCAAGTCCCCCAGATCAGGTAGTAACGGTGGTTTGATTTTTTGTTCCTCTTCTGTTTGCTCAGTAACAGCAAGCGTTTTTCCTACCAGTTCCTGGGCAAGTTTCTCCGCCTCTTCCTGCTCGTATTCTCGCAGGCTCTCAGCCCAAAAGCTTTTTCCTTCTACTTCAAAGCGAACCTTTACCTTGTAGTAGATGCGGGGAACAAGGTTTTGAATTTCCTTTTCTCTGTCAACCAAAATGGCCAGGGTGGGTGTTTGCACTCTGCCTATGGAGAATACTTCCTTTTTGGAAACCACAGTAAAAGCTCGAGATGCGTTTATGCCCACTAGCCAGTCCGCTTTCGCTCTGGCCAAAGCAGAAGCATAAAGGTTATCCAGTTCAGACAAATCAAGAAGCTGTTTTATCTGTTCTCTGATGGTTTCCTTCGTTAAAGACTGAAGCCACAGCCTTTTTACTGGTTTCTCGATACCTACGTACTCCTGAATCAAGCGAAAGATGAGCTCGCCTTCTCTTCCAGCATCAGTAGCACTTATAACCATGTCGGCTTCCGCCCACAATGACTTTATTTCTTCCAGCTGTTTCACCGCTGTTTTGCTAATGGGCACCAGTTGCCACGCATCCTCTTTTGGCATTATGGGCAGATCTTCCAGGCGCCACTTCTTGTAGCGTTCCCCATAATGTTCGGGGTATGCAAACTGAAGCAAATGTCCCATGGCATGGGCAATCACGTACTCGCCCACGACCAGATGATTTCCTTCTTTTTTTGGTTTTCCCAGTGCGGCAGCGATTTGACGCGCCACAGAGGGCTTTTCAGTAACTATCAGTATTGACATGGCACCACCTTTTCATGCTTTCGGGAATTATTGTTGGTTCTTTGTGGCGTTCATTTGCCAGGAATTCCCTTGAAGAAATACCTTCCTGGCACAGTTCTTATTCCTGCGTTTTCAAACGTGTTCATGTTATTCACATCATCCACATTTTCTTTTCATTGCCATTCGAACGTTAACACCTATTATAACCTTGTATGCGAAGTGTGTGGAAAGAAAATAAAAACGACATAAAAGGACTTCGCACTATTCAGCCCTGGTAGATAGAACTTCACTAGCTATATGTTCTAAAATGAAGTCCATTTCACTCGGCCAATTCTCTGGGATTGCCAATGCAACGTTTATGTTGTCCAAATGAATTAGGCGTCCCGTGAAATTGTTCAAATTTTGGTCCGGTGATAAATCATCAATCACCCTAACTCCGGCATCATTCAATGCTGTTATGAATTCTTCTCGCGTTTTTGTCCTTTCTAATTTCTCGAGCTGTGAAAGGAGCTGTTCCATGTTTACGACCCTGGAACTGGTCTTTTGGAGAGAAATCACCAAATACAGTGTGTTACATACGGCTGAAATTAGCTGATTCGGATTAGGTACAGCTGGATCTTTTACTATGAGAATGCCGTTGGCAGTTTCGTAAGTCCCCAAAGTTCCTATGAGGATTCTTCCGTCTGGCATATCTTTTTCAACAACGTCAATTGACTGTGATGAACCGTAAACCAGTGGATCATTAATGGCTAAAACTGGCTCGAAGCCTTCTATGTGTCCGCCTGCAAGGGTGTACTTATAATCCCTCGGACTGTACAGGTAGAGGGCAACCTCTTTTGCTGAGAACAATGTTTTCATCCTGACACACATCCTATCTATGAATTCACTGGACAAAGAATCAGTTTTTCCAATTCTGCCCAAAACTTCCAGTTGCTTAAGCAGTTCTTTGAAGGTGCTCAGGTAAGTCTCCAAGCTCTTCTGTGCTTGTTCCCACTGCTGTTTTTGCCTGGTGAGCAAATTGTTGCTATCGGTTAAAGTTTTTACTTGGTGCTGTAGATTAAACAGCTGTGATTGAACCTTTGAAAGCGTTTCCAGCTGAAGACGATTTTGCTCCTTGTAACTGCGATTCTCCTTGAGCAATTTGGAAACCATGGCTCCGAGAATGAACAAAACAAGTACTGATAAAAACAAAAAAAACCAGACCCACGGACTGTTCCAAAACAGTTGTGCAGCAGTAGGTTTTACAGGAGTGAAACCTACTGATCTAGCTGCCAGTGAAACCGCGTATGCGCTACGTGTTAGAAACTCTTCAAACTTGTTCTGGAAGAGAATTCCTTGTTCAGTCTTTGCGTAAATAGGGACCAAGGTTAATTCCACATTCAATGTTTCTGCACAGTGAGAGGTAGCTGAAAGTCCTAGTTGCAAGCTCTTGATTATTCTTAAGTTGTCTGAAGTTACCGGCAAACAAACATTGTCACCTTCGCCAAGCAAAGGTGTAGAAACTCGTGCTAGTGCAGAGCCTTCAACGTAAACAGCAGATTCAATGCCAGTCCGGGGTCTGCTCAGTATGGCATCAACATCACCTTGTATGAGCTGTCGCATCAACTCATCTGCAGTGCCCTCTAATATGTTCGGCTCAACCCCCGTGTATCCTGTAAATAGTTTTGACAAGGTCTCCCCAAAAGAGGAAAGTTCAGGTGACGGTAAACCTGTTAAGAGTTCGTCTGGTATCCCTATTGTTAAACCGAAAACGGGTTCCACAATGAGAAACACTGATAAAACTAACAATAAAGCAAAGCACCGTGCAAAATGCGAAGCGAACCATTCATTCAGCTTCCTCACCTCCTCACTCCACACCCACCTTGTTGTGATTACATTTTACTCTTTGCAGAGGTGAGTAACATTATTTTCAGCCAAAGAATAATCCACATGCCAATGCCTGACAGCACGGCTGGGAAAAATGTGTCAAAGAAATGTTCAATAAGATAGGAACTTTCAGGAAGAATCCAGAGCTGATTTCTAAAAAGGAGACAGTGTAAATAAGTCCAAACGGTATCAAAACTAACCAGGGTCAAAGTGCCAAGACCCAGAGTGATTATTAGAACCACTACGGCAGTTTTGTGCCTGGGATAGGCATATTGTGGTACAAGCCACACCAGCGAAGCAACCTCAAGCACCAAAAACCAGGTTCTCACATCGGTCATGTGAAGCATCTCCACTTCCGAGAGGTTTGGTTGGCTGGCGCTCGTGATCAAGTAGCTGAATATAGTTTTGTTCTCTGGTCCTGGTTTTGCCAAAAGAAAGCTCACCAATGTGGCGAACCAAATTGCCAAAGTCAACGCTTTCACTATGAATATCAACGATTGCGTTTTTGGGTTGGACTTATTCTTCCCACCCATAGAAGTCAAAGTTGTCAATTGAATACAATTTCAAAACAAAATCTTTATCCAAGTGGTGGACACCATCGAGCCGGTCTACAACCTCCGCCGCTTCAAAAGGACTCGCGTCGTCCACAGGGGCATCGCTTCCCACCAGTAGTTTCACACCATAATCTTTCATCAGCCCCCAAGCATAACTTGTTTGAATGCGGTCTCCAACACGCTCAGAAGCCCAAGGAAGCTCCTTCGAGAAAATGGGTTGTATGCAGGCCGCTACTTGAAGCCTGGCAAGCTCCTCAATTTGATCCAGACGCGTTATTTGAAGGTGTTCTATTCTATCCAGCGGATGCCTGGATTTTTGGAGCACACTTATGGCTTGATCAATGGCTTGGTCACCAATGGCATGAAGTGCCACCGGTTTGTCTTTTTTGTGTGCCTGTTCCACCAAATACAGTAACTCCTGGTCGGAGTGGTTCAGCTTACCGTAGTTTCCTGGATCGTCACTGTATTCTTTTGTTAAAGCAGCTGTACGGGCACCCAGTGAGCCATCTAAGAAAAGTTTCAATCCCATGGCATTGTCTAACAGATCAGGATCAGAGGTGTAGAAGGGAAATGCACCCAAGAGGTCCACGTTCTCTTTAGTTACATGCATGTCAACGAACTTTGTAATGCCTAATGCTCTGAGGTTCTGAACACCTCGTTCCAGGACCTCCTGTTTGGGTATGGCATTTACTTCAATGAGCCGCTCGAGAAGATTGAATACGTCTTCTTCTAAAAACACACCTGAATACGCGCTTACGCCAAGCTGCTCCATGGCTTTGGTGTTCAGTACAGCCAAGTGCAAACATGTTCTTACCAAGAGCGCAGGATTTTCCGGGAACCATGAATCAAGCAAATCTTTTGTTGGTATTTTTTTCTCTTTTAAGAGCTCTTGATTAAACTTAACGCCAACGTACCAATTGTTCAGGGGTTGTGCTTTCAATGCTTCTACTATTTCCTCGTAGCTGGTGCAATTGGAAAGGTCTGGAAACAAGCTCAGCGAGCTGTAAGTCCATGCATGAAGGTGAAGGTCTGCGAACTTCATTTGATTGTTTTCCATAAAAACAATTGTAGCAGCTTGTTAAGCATAAGGGTTTATAATAGTTAAACCTACTTCTTTTAACCAAAGGAGGCTACTGCTGTGAAGCATGTGGTTTCAGTCAGTTTAGGTTCTTCCAAAAGAGATAGCACAGCGCAAGCCGTGTTTTTAGGAGAAGAATTCATCTTAGAGCGTGTTGGAACTGACGGTGATATGCAAAAAGCCGTTGAGAAAATAAAAGAGCTTGATGGAAAAGTTGATGCTATTGGCTTAGGGGGTATTGATCTTTACCTGTGGCTGGGTGAAAAACGTTACGTCATCAGGGATGCCAAAAAACTCAAAGAAGCTGCTAAAGTAACTCCGGTTGTGGATGGGTCTGGTCTGAAGCACACTTTGGAGAGAAAAGTGGTGGATAATCTCTTTACCAGAGGCATTTTTAAGCCGGGAATGACTTTCTTTATTACCAGCGGTGTGGACCGTTGGGGAATGGTGGAAGCCATCAGTAAAAATGGTGGAAAGTTGATAATAGGTGACCTCATGTTTGCACTAAACATAGCCATACCGCTTCACTCCATTAATAGCCTACGTAATCTCGGATCTATCATACTGCCCATAGCTGCTAATTTACCTTTTACTGTTCTTTACCCAACGGGTTCAAAGCAGTTGGAACGCACTCCAAAGTTTGGGCAGTACTTTAAGGAAGCCGACGTCATAGCTGGAGACTATCTTTACATTGATAAGTACATGCCAGAAGATATGCAAGGCAAGATACTTCTAACTAATACGACCACATCGGAAAATGTCGAGGAACTCAAGAAGCGTGGGGTTTCCCTTCTCATAACGACTACGCCTGTTATCGAGGGGAGGAGCTTCGGAACAAATGTTCTGGAAGGTGTTTTCACTGCCTTACTGGGTAAACCTGGAACACCGCCTCACTATCCTGAGTATGAACGTCTCATAGCCGAGCTTAATCTGGGTCCCACCATTCGAGTTCTTAACGAAGATTAAAGTATTAAAATACTTCAGATGTGGTAAAAGAGTTAACAGTGAAAAGCGTAAAGGAACAATCTTATCAAAGAAATATTTTTGCTGTGGCCGTGGCGCCGGAGGTGGAATAGTTACATGGCTAAATTTGGTTTCGTGTTACATCCATTGTCTATTGAGGATATAAAGAGTCACATTGGGTTTACCAAATACTTACCTGATAGTTTGGTGGAGTGGGGCGGGAGGTACGCAAGCCCTTACATAGCTTCTCATGTTACCGGTGTAAAATCTCTTACTGGCAAAGAAATTGATGGTTGGTTCGCAGTAGTCCCCATGACACCAAAAATGATGATGCAGGACCATGATTACGCTGTAAAGCAGATCATAAAAGCTGGTAAACTTCTGGAAAAAGAGGGTGCCGAGATAATGGGTCTGGGTGCCTATACCTCCGTGGTGAAAGATGCTGGCATCAGTATTGCGAAAGCACTGGACATAGGTGTTACCACTGGCAACAGCTATACGGCATATACCGCTGGCGAGGCGCTGCTTTTGGCGGCTAAGGAAGTGGGTATTGATCCTAAGAGCTGCACGCTAACAGTAGTGGGAGCCACAGGCTCCATTGGTAGCGTCCTTACTAAAATACTGGCTCCACAGGTTGGAAAAGTTGTTCTGGTGGCACGAAATATGGATCGCTTGCAGGCATTAGCCGAGGTTTTAAAAGATTATGATGTGGATTACACCAGCAGTGTCAACGAAGGGGTTAGGCAAGCTGACCTGTTGATCACTGTTTCTTCGGCTCCTGAGGCTATCATAGATGCTGAGGATTTACAACCGGGAACCATCGTCGTGGACGTATCCAGGCCGCGTAACGTTGCGGAATCTGTGGCGAAGAAACGTTCAGACGTGCTTGTACTTGATGGTGGCGTGGTGCGAGTTCCAGGTGATGTACAATTTAACTTCTATTTTGGATTTGAGCCTAAGACAGCTTATGCTTGCATGAGTGAGACCATGATGCTTGCTTTAGAAGATTGGACTACGGACTTCAGTTTGGGCAGAGACCTGAAGGAAGAACAGGTCATGCTGACTGGAAAATGGGCAAGAAAACATGGTTTCGAAGTTGTCTGGATGAGGTCATTCGATCGTCCAGTTACAGAGGCGCAATTAGATAAAATAAGGGCTATTAGGAGGGTTTCGTAAGATGCGAAGAGTGGAAGATGAAGCCATTTTGACCGAGGAAGGATACAAAAAGGTTTTTGAGGAGCTCAAGTACCTCAAAGAGGTGAAGAGGAAAGAAGTTGCAGAGAAAATACAGGAAGCCAGAGCTTTGGGTGATCTGTCCGAGAACTCAGAGTTCGAGGCAGCTAAGGAAGAACAAGCGTTGCTGGAAGAGCGCATAGCGCGCTTGGAATCGCTGATTTACAATGCCAAGGTTGTCAAGGCTGAGGATCTGGCACTGGATCAGGTCTCCGTGGGTACAAAGGTTTTAGTCCTTGACGAGAGTACTGGTAGGGAGGAAGCATTCATCATTGTGGGCAACTCTGAGGAAGTTGATCCATTTTCTGGAAAGATTTCCTCTAAGTCTCCTCTGGGCAGCAGACTACTTGGACGTAAGAGAGGGGATCGTGTGGAGATAAAGCTCCGTAACGGAAGCAAGGCAGTGTATGAAATACTTGACATAATGGTGCCGTAATCATGGAAGAACGAGAGGTCAGACTTGGTAAGCTCGAGCAGCTAAAACAGTTAGGTGTTGATCCATTTGGTGCCGTGATAAGGGATGTGGTGCCCATCTCAAAGGCACGACAGGCGTCAGATGGCGACCAGTGCAGTGTAATGGCTCGTGTAACCAGCATTCGTCAGCATGGTAAACTCACCTTTGCTGACCTCAAAGATTTCACTGGAAGATTGCAAATTAGTTTTCGCAAGGATGTGTTGGGGGAGAAGTACGATTTTTTCAAGAAGTTTATTGATGTGGGTGATGTTGTTTACGTAAAAGGTAGCATGTATCATACTGGTCGCGGAGAGCTTACTTTGGACGTTCAGGATTTTACCTTGCAAAGCAAGTGCCTTAGACCCTTGCCAGAAAAGTGGCACGGTGTCAAGGATCCAGAAGTGCGATATCGTCAAAGGTATTTGGATCTCATCATTGATGACGATTCTCGCGAGCGCTTTCGTAAACGAGCTGACATCATCAGGGCCATTCGTGAGCTCCTGTGGTCGAGGGGCTTCGTTGAGGTGGAGACTCCCATTCTTCAGCCCATACCCAGTGGCGCCAGTGCTAAACCGTTTGTTACGCACCACAACGCCCTGGATATTGATCTTTACCTACGCATTGCTCCAGAGCTTTATCTAAAGCGGCTTGTTGTGGGTGGTGTTCACAAGGTTTTTGAGCTTGGTAAGAACTTCCGCAATGAGGGCATTGACCAAAATCATAATCCTGAATTCACCATGCTGGAGCTTTACCAAACGCCCGGCGATTACGAAGACATGATGCAAATAACAGAAGACATATTTTCTGCGGCGGCACAGGTCAGTGGTGCTGCCCAATGTGTCACCTTCAAGGGGATGACAATAAATTTAGGTCGTCCTTTTAAGCGTCTTACGTTTAAAGAAGCTTTTAAACAAATTGCTAATTTGGACTGGGGCGATTTGGATACACTGGAAAAAGCCACGGCTGTCATGACTGCGAATGGCATAGAAATGACGAAAACGCCAACATGGGAGAACATCATACAAAAACTGTTTGACGAACTGGTCCAGCCCCATTTAGTGGACCCCACATTCATTCTTGACTACCCTGTGGACATTAGTCCCCTTGCCAAAAGGAAACCTGATGATCCCAGATTTGTGTACCGCTTTGAGCTCTTTGTGGCTGGCATGGAAATGGCGAATGCATTTTCTGAGCTGCAAGATCCATTTGACCAAAAGGCCCGTTTTGAGGAACAGATGAAGCTTAAGGAGCTCGGCGAGGAAGAAGTCATACTCATGGATGAGGATTTCGTGGTAGCACTGGAGTACGGCTTGCCACCTACGGGAGGGCTTGGCGTGGGTATTGATCGGTTGGTCATGCTTCTGACCGAAGCAGAGAACATCAAAGATGTTATTTGGTTCCCCACTTTAAGGCCAAAGTCTTCGGAACCCGTGGTGGAAAGCAGCGAAGTGGATTAGGAGCGTTTAGTTTACGAGTGAAGATTTGTAAGGAGCTCCGTCTGTAATAAACATGGGGAAGTTAGGGTAGTGACTTCATCACACCTGTGGAGGTGTTTTATATAATAAAAGTGCATGGGTGAGAAGCTCCACAAATGGTGCTTTTCGCTTTTGTTCTACTTGAACTTATTAAACCAGACGCGCCCGTAGCTCAATGGATAGAGCGTCGGCCTCCGGAGCCGAAGGTTGGAGGTTCGAGTCCTCTCGGGCGCGCCACTAAAAGAAAGTGGTGTGTGGGTTCCTGTGATCATAAAAGTTGATCCTTTGAAACCAGAACAAAGCTTAATTCGAAAAGCATGCCAAGTTTTACTTGATGGTTTCGTAGTGGCATTCCCTACGGAGACTGTCTACGGCTTAGGGGCTGTTGCCACTTGCGAAGAAGGGGTAAAGGAAATCTTCCAATTAAAAGGGCGGCCCGCAGATAATCCTCTCATTGTGCACATTTGTGACTTGAAGCAACTGGAAGACCTGGTGACTGAAGTTCCCGAAAAAGCGAGAAAGGTTATGGAAGTTTTTTGGCCCGGCCCTCTTAGTGTTATTTTGCAGGCAAAAGACAACGTGCCACTGATCACACGAGGTGGCTTAGAGAGCGTAGCAATTAGAATGCCTGCTCATCCGGTTGCCCTATCCCTTATTGAATGTGCTGGCCCTATTGCGGCACCTAGCGCAAACAAGAGTGGCAGGCCGTCACCTACCACGGCAGAGCACGTTTACCAGGATTTTGGTGAACAGGTTCTTATTCTGGATGCTGGTCCGACCTTAGTTGGTCTGGAATCCACGGTGGTTGATGTGAGGAAGGAGCCTTGGAAAATATACCGCCCTGGTGCGGTAACTCGGGAGATGCTGGAAGCGCATGGTCATGTGGCGGTGGAATTTGTTGGCAAAATTGAGGAAGGTGATTCAGTACCTTCTCCTGGAATGAAATACAGGCATTATGCCCCCAATGTGCCCGTTGTTCTTTTTCGCGAAATCAGTGAGCTACCCGTAAACCAAGACATAACGGTGATTGCTCTGGATCATTTGGGGCCCAGTTTACAACAGAGAAATAACATCACCTTTATCAGTCTGGGTCCTGATCAACGTTCTGCTGCGGCCCGCATTTATATGGCACTACACGAGGCTGAACGGTACGGCAGAAGCACTTATGTACAGCTCATGGATGAGGAGGGTATTGGCATTGCCTACAATGAACGGGTCAGAAAAGCCGCAGGTGCATCAAGAAAGCTGGCTCGTTAAGATAGCAAGAACAGGGCTTGTGGCTGCACTTTATGTTGTGCTTACATACCTTTCCAGTGTTTTTAATTTAGCTTTTGGCCCTATGCAGTTCAGGATTTCAGAAAGTCTTACGTTGCTTCCCTTGATATGGGGTGAGACAGTTCTCGGGCTGACTGTGGGCACTTTTCTTAGTAACCTTGGTAGCCCCTACGGCATCATCGACTGGGTATTTGGTACCACAGCTACTTTCATTGCCTTGAGTTTAGTTAAATGGTTGGGCAAGAAGGGCTACTCTGAATGGTTTGCGGCCCTATTGGTCTCATTGGTGAATGCCCTCATGGTTCCGCTTATCATTTTGGTTGGGGCAATGGGTTTACATGCTTCCAACTTTGATGGGATACTGTTTAGTAGTGTTTATTGGTCCTATGCTGTGACCATTTTCATTGGGGAGTTTTGCGTTGTGGCTTTTTTGGGTATACCACTAATTAGGACCATAAGAGGGAGGGTACTGAAGTGATTGAACCGTTAAGTTACGACAAAGAAACTGGAACGCTTTACGTATTGGACCAGACACTGTTGCCTCATGAGGAGCGCTACATAGCGGTAAATACACTGGATGAGCTCATTGAGGCCATAAAGGCATTGAGGGTCAGAGGTGCACCTCTACTGGGTTTGGCTGGCGCCTATGGTCTGCTTTTTGCAGTTCTTGAAAGTGAAAAGTCTCCAGATTTCTGGGAAGAACTCCAAAAAAGGGTGGATCTACTGGTTAATGCAAGGCCAACTGCCGTTAATCTGAAGAAAGAAGTAGATTCCATTTTGCAAGATATTCCCATGACAGCTGAACCTTATGAAGTGGCAGCCATGGTCTACGAGAAGGTACTCTCTCTTGAGAACAGATTGAAGAATGATGATCTAAGTCTGGCGTCGCATGGGGCAGATCTGCTCAAAGGTAAGCGCCGCATACTTACCATATGCAATACTGGAACATTGGCAACTGGTGGCATAGGTACTGCTCTGGGTGTGATAAAAGTAAAACATGCCAGGGACGATTTGGACGTGGCTTACCTTTGTGAAACCAGGCCTGTTCTTCAGGGTGCCAGATTGTCTGCATGGGAACTTATCAAGGAGAATGTCCCTCATTACATAATCACGGACAATACGGCTCCCTATTTGATGTCTTTGGGTAAGGTTGATGCAGTGGTGGTGGGTGCAGATCGAGTGGCTAAGAATGGTGACACTGCGAACAAAGTGGGGACGCTCATGTTAGCCATCGCTGCAAAACACTACGCTATAGACTTTTACGTGGCGGCACCTACTAGTAGTTTTGATATGACCATTGCTGACGGGCAGGCAATCGTGATTGAACAAAGAGATCCAGAGGAGGTCTTGCAGATCCGCGGTGTGCGGATTGCGCCTGAGGGAAGCCCTGCTTTGAACTACGCTTTTGATGTTACGCCAGCGTCACTCATTGATGGTTACATAACGGAACAAGGTATATTGAAGGCGCCTTTCGCGGAGGTGAAGAAGGTTGGACGATAGGCAAAAAACCGGTGAGGAAGTAAAAACTTCTTCCTTTGAAACTGAAAACAGTAGTGAGAACAGGAAGCAAGAAAGCAATGAGGAAGCGACTGAAAGTATGCACCAAGACGAACGTGAAAATGGTTCTGAGCCCACTGATGAACGGAATTCCGGAAGCAAAGAGGCAAGTGAGAACATGAATAACATGAATAACAATGAGCTTTCTAAGAAACTGGAACAACTTGAGACTGAAAGGCTAACGCTTCAGGAAAAGATTGCAGTCTTAGAAAAGCAGCACAGGGAATTGGAAGAGTTTCTTCTAAAAATGAAGCATGAGTTCGCTTTAGCAAAGGAAGCATTAAAGCGTGACCAAGAGAAAAAAGAGAAACTTCTCGCGGAGTCCATGGCGAGGGACTTATTCCCCATCCTTGACACTTTGGACCACGCTCTGGAACATGATGGCGACAACAGTGGTCTGAGAATGATAAAGAGCCAGCTTGTTTCAGTCTTGGAAAAGTACGGAGTGGTCGAAGTGGGTAAGGAAGGAGAAGATTTTGATCCCAATTGGCATGAATTCCTTGGGTATGCAGAAGGGCCAGAAGACAAAGTCATAAAAGTGGTACGCAAGGGTTATAGGATCGGCGACACCCTGCTCAGACCAGCGTTAGTGATCATAGGAAAACAGTCTTCTTGCTAAGTTGCCCTGTAAGTTTCATCTGGTAGTATTACAAGCTTCCCATTGCCTATTTTCACTAAAGTAGTGGTAATGTAATATTAATATATGAGAAGAATTTTGCGTTTCGTTAAAGAGCATGTGTGGTTTTATGTAATTGGATTAGGGCTTTTGATTGGTGTTGATGCGGTTCAGGTTTTTCTTCCCCTGATTTTGGGTGAGTTTGTTAATGCCGTTACAGCACTGGAATCAAATGTGGCTCGCTACGCCTACATTTACCTGGGGTTAGTAGTAGTTATGACGCTCATGCGCTATGCATACCGTTACATATTGCAACGCATGGCGCTGGTCTTTGACTACGACTTAAGAAAGAAGACATTTAGTGAGCTTTTGAAGGTGCCAAACGAGTTTCTTTACGATTACGATATAGGAGATCTGATGAGCAGGCTCACCAACGACTTGCATGCTATCAGACAGTTTATGCAAATGGGTCTCATAAGCTTAATTGACGTTTTAGTTTTAGGTGTGAGCACCATCGTAATGATGCTTCTTTTGGATAGGACGCTGTTTTGGTATGCAGTTGTGCCTTTAATCGGTGTAACCGTTTTTACAATCTTTTTCAGCCGTTACATATTTGTCTTCTTCAAGAAAATTCAGGATACATTTGGCTCTCTGACTGAACGTGTTCAGGAGTTTCTGACCAATATCAGGGTGCTGCGGGCATTCGGAAAAGGGCATAAAGCCATAGGTATTTTCGAATCGGTGAACGCCGATTATTACAGGTACTATCTTAGGGAAGTACGTCTGGACGCTTTGTTTGGCCCCATAACAGGCCTTTTTGCTGGCATTTCCACCCTTTTAGTAATTTGGGTGGGTATCAGGGAACTGCAAATAGGGCGCTTGGAACTTGGTACTTTGGTTTCTTATGTGGACTACATTGGCTTGCTTCTGTGGCCCATGATGGCAATTGGATTTGGTTTGTCCAACCTGCAACGTGCCAATGCGTCCATGAAGAGGATAGAGGACATCATATTAGCTCCTAAAGAGGTTCCCTGCTTTGAACCATGCCAGCACGTTGAGAAGTTTGAGAAACTTGAGGTTAAGAATTTGCATTTTTCATACGGTGATCGCAAAGTACTTGAAGATGTGCATCTGGAGGTTAATGCTGGTGAACTGATTGGTATTACAGGCCCCATCGGCAGCGGAAAGTCCACCCTTACGAAGTTACTTATCAGGGTACTGGAACCTCCTGACAAGACCGTGTTCGTAAACGGCATCGACGTTAAGCACATACCGTTGAAAGAACTCAGATC
>DUSQ01000031.1 GCA_012842545.1 Coprothermobacter sp. | reverse complement strand
GGTTTAGTAGATTTAACCCTTTCCTTGGAACAAAAAGGTTACACAATTCCTGAAGAGAAGCTCTCTGAGATTAAGACCGTGGGTGATCTACTCCGTGTGTTGGGTGGTAATGCATGAAAAGAATAGTAATCACCGGAATGGGTGTGGTAACACCCTTCGGTGTGGGCTTGCAAGTTTTCAAAGAAGGCATATTTGCAGGACGTAACGCCATAAAGCCCATAACCAGATACACTGATTTGCCTGTTAAGTACGCAGGGGAAGTAGATTTTGATCCCCTGCAATACTTTGACAAGAAAGACGTCAAAAGGATGGACCGCTTCACGCAGTTCGCCCTGGTGGCAGCTCGAGAAGCAATCAGCGCAGCGCAGCTAAAGGATGTGGACCCGTATACAGTTGGAGTAGTTTTCGCCTCTGGCATGGGTGGTCTGGAGTTCCTGGAAAATCAAATACTGAATTTGTACACAAAGGGACAGAAAACAGTTTCACCATTCACTGTTCCAGCTTCCATCATAAACATTGCCGCTGCCAACATTGCCATTGAAAACGGCTTCCATGGTCCTACTTTTGCTCCCACGACTGCTTGTGCTGCTTCTTTGGATGCCATTGGGCAAGGCTACGCCTTGCTACAGGAAGAGGAAGACCTAAATGCGGTACTGGTGGGTGGCTCTGAAGCGAGCATTACCCCTTTGGGCATCACCAGCTTCCACAACATGAAAGCCTTATCTCCATTGAACGAACCCACGGCCTCACGTCCATTTGATAAAGGACACTCTGGATTCGTTATGGGAGAAGGTGCAGGTGCCTTGATTCTGGAAACCCTGGAGCACGCACTAAGGCGCGGTGCCAGACCACTGGCTGAAATAGTAGGTTATGGTGCCACCTGCGATGCTTATCACGTGACAGCTCCCGATCCCTCTGCGCAGCCTCAGGCAAAAGCCATAGAAAAAGCCTTAAAGAGGGCAGGCATTACACCGGAACAGATTGACTACGTTTGTGCTCACGGAACATCCACACCTCTGAACGATGTCATTGAAACAAAAGCCATAAAGCAAGCATTAGGAGATCGCGCTTACGAAATACCTGTGAGCTCTGTAAAATCCATGATAGGACATTTGCTAGGTGCGTCAGGCTCTGTGGAAACTGTGGCAACGGTATTAGCAATGCAGGAACAAATGGTACCGCCAACCATAAACTTCCAGGAGCCCGCTGAAGAATGTGACCTTTACTATGTGCCAAATAAAGCTGAGGAGAGGCCAATCAATTACGCTCTGAAAGAATCATTGGGCTTCGGGGGTCATAATTCCGTATTGGTGCTGAAGCGCTATGAAGGTTGAACACGTACTCATCGAGAAAGTGAAACGAGGCGACCCTAAGGCATTCCAGGAACTTTTTGGCCGCTTTGAGCGAGATATTTACACATTAGCATACAGGCTCCTGGGAAATCGAGAAGATGCTGAAGATGTTACTCAGGAAGTGGCATGGATCTTATGGTCAAAAATAAAGTCGTTCAGAAATGAATCCAGCTTGAGCACTTGGCTCTACCGTGTCACAGCGAATACTGCTCTGCAGGTTCTCAGGAAAAAACGAAAGATCATATACGTTGAACCCAGCGCTCACACGGCAGAGGACATGCACCTCATGCTTGAGATGGCGGTTATGGACTTGCCGGAAAACCAGCGTGCGCTCATAGTTCTGCGTGACATTTACAACTTCCCCATAAAAGAAATTGCAAAAATGCTGGACATATCAGAGGAGAACGTGCGAGTACAACTGCACCGGGCACGAAAGGCCCTTAGAAAGAAGTTAGAAGGAGGTGAAAACGGTGGAGTGCAAAGAAGTAATGGAACTAATACCAGCCTACGTGAAGGGCGAGCTGACGAAAAATCAAATGACTGAGGTCTCTTCGCACTTACAAAGCTGCAATAGCTGCTATGAAGAGATGGAAAAATGGGAAGAGCTATTCGCTGAACTGAGAAGTTTGGTCAATTACACCCACAAACCAGAAAAGAAAGTGGCTCAATTAACCAAGGGTAAGGTGTCTTCCCTGACACCGTGGATAGTAGGTGGTGTTGGCCTGGGTGTGGGCGTACTACTGGCTGCGGGAGGTGCCTTGCTTTGGAGGAAAAAATAATACCCCTTCCCCACCGCTGGCCATTTTTGTTTGTGGACAGCTTCAAAGTGGAAGGAAATACTTGTGAAGCTCAGTATTACGTGGACCCTAATTTGCCTTTTTTTCAGGGTCATTTTCCCGACTACCCCATTTTTCCCGGGGTATTGCACATAGAAGCCATGGCACAAACGCTAGGGCTATTAGTAAAAACGCCCGGACTACCTTTGCTGGCACGCGTTGAGCAAGCAAAGTTCATGCAGCCTATTTTCCCAGGAGATCACATCACTATCAAGGCAAAGTTGGAAAATGAAAAAGCTGGATTCTACTTTGGAAGTGGGCAAATATTCAAAGCAGATACGCTGGTTAGCGAAGCGAAAATTGTTTTTAAGGTGGCGGTGGAGCAATGATCTCTTTAGAAGAACTGCTTGGTATTGAGTATCCCATCATACAAGGCGGTATGGCCCGAGTGGCCAAAGCACCACTGGTAGCAGCTGTTAGCGAAGCAGGTGGTTTGGGAGTATTGGGTGGCGCTGCCATGACACCTGAAGAACTCCGGGAACAAATCCGAGAAGTAAGAAGGCACACATCAAAACCCTTTGGTGTGAATCTCATGCTCCAAAGCGAGTTCTGGCAGGATCAGATTAAGGTCATATTGGAAGAAAGACCCCCAGTGATCACAACTGGAGCCGGAAATCCTTCCAGTTTCATGCAGACACTCAAAGGAAGAGGCATCAAAATACTGCCACTGGTTGGTTCTGCAAACCAAGCTCTTTTGTTGGAAAAAGCAGGTGCAGATGGCGTCATAGCTGAAGGAAAAGAATCAGGAGGACACATTGGTGATGTGACTACCATCGTACTGGTGAACGCCGTCCTTAAGTCAGTCAAAAACATTCCTGTCATAGCTGCTGGCGGCATTGTGGATGCGGACAGCTACCGCGCCATGAGAGCCATGGGAGCAGCTGGTGTTCAAATGGGAACACGTTTTGTGGCTTCGGAGGAAGCCCCAATCAGCCCTGTGTACAAAGATGTTGTCCTCAAAGCCAATGAACGCTCCACCGTGGAGGTGGGCAGAAGATTCAAACACGCCGTGCGCATTTGGAGAAACCAATTGGCACAAAAGCTCATTGAGGCTGAATACAACGGTGACGAAGAGACGTTTTCCAACCTCATGTTGGGGGCGCTTATCAGAGCAGTGGAAGGTGACTTAGAAAACGGCGCTTTCATGATGGGACAAAGTGCAGGGCTCATAAAAGAAATCCTCCCTGCTAAGGAAATAATTCAATCCATAGTGGCATAACCTTGCAAAAATGTGCTCTTGGTTAAGATGCATAACAATAGGCTTCTGTGGGTATAAAACGTCTGGGCAATTAGAGAAACAATAATTGCCTAAGGAGGTGCTGAAATATGCAATGGTTAGTCGGTTTACTTGGTATTTGGTATTTGCTAGGACCGTGGATTTTTAAGACAGCATCAGCAGCTATGTGGAATGGCATCATCGTGGGCATTATCGTAGCAATTTGCGCTTACATGTTCCCAGCTGAGAAATCTTTCAACAAATGGCTAGGTGTGTTAATGGGCATTTGGGCAATTATCGCGGCGTTCTTCCTAACGCAGGGTGCAGGTTACATGTGGAATAACATCATTGTTGGTATTCTTATGGCTATCGCCGGCTTCGGTGCACTGGGCGGTGGCAAGTAGTAAACGCGTCAGCTAACAAAAAAGGGGCTCCCGTTCACGGAGCCCCTTTTAAATTTGTTGCAATAAACCTGTTTTTTAGGCTTTTCCTGAAGATCCGAGCACTCTCATCCTGTCGCGAACCACTTCCGTAACAAAATCCTTAGCTTCACCGAAGTACTTCCTGGGGTCAAACTCTTTTGGATTCTCAGCTAAATGCTTTCTTAATCCAGCAAGGAAAGCAATCCTCAAGTCCGTATCCGTGTTTACCTTGTTTATACCTCTTCTTACTGCTTCCTGAAGCACTTCATCAGGAACACCTTTCGCACCTGAGAGGTCAGCTCCGTACTTCTCAGCCAGTTCCACCCATTGTGCAGGCACGCCACTGGCTCCATGAAGTACCAGCGGTAGCTGAGTCAGTTCCTTTACTTTGGAAATGCGGTCGTAGTCGATCTTTGCTTCACCTTTGAATTTAAAGGCACCATGGCTGGTACCCACTGCTGGAGCCAAGAAGTCAACTTGTGTTTCAGTTACAAACCTTTTGGCTTCATCGGGATCCACCAAAACGCTTTCTGCACTGGCCACATTGTCCTCAATGCCCATCAAGCGACCAAGCTCAGCTTCCACAGCCACACCAGCGGCATGTGCTACCTCCACAATTTGACGTGTAATTCTGATGTTTTCCTCAAGGGGCTTGTCAGAAGCATCGATCATGACAGAAGTAAACCCAGCCTTTATGGCAGCCATGACGTGCTTAAGATCGTGTCCATGGTCCAAGTGCAAAGAAATGGGTACGGGAACAGCATCTGCGTAACGACGTACCATGTCAGCTAAGATGAAAGCCCCTTTTTCCACGTCGCCATCACCAGCATACTTCAAAGCCCCTTCTGAAGCCTCAATGATGGCTGGCGAATTCTCCATTACCGCAGCTTTTACAATGGCTTGTATGAACTCCAAATCATTAACGTTAAAAGCACCCACACCGTAACCTTCGTTGTGAGCTTTGCTGAGAATGTCTTTGGTTTTTGCATATGGCAAATTAATCAACCTCCTTTCGTCATATATGTGAAAAAGACCTATCCTTATTCCATTCTACTCATGAGTTTTGCAAAAACCAGTGCATCTTTTGTTAAATTTTCTATTTTGGCGTATTCATCAGGTTGATGTGCCAATTCATCAATGGTGGCCCAAACCACCGAAGGTATACCAACTCTGCGTAAAGGAGCTGCGCAAGTGCCACCACCTATACCACCCACCTTGGGTTCAATGCCGCGTGTTTCCTTAATGACATCCGCCAAGGTCTTCACTAAGGGATGCTCAGGATCAGTGGGAGCTGGGGCATCGCTCCGCTGAACAATCTCCAGGTGTATACGAACCTTGTATTCGTATTCAAAGTAAGTTCTTAATTCATCAATGATTCTGAGTATGTCATCCAAGTTCTCATTAGGCAAAATCCTCATGTCCATGTAGAAAACATCGCTTCCTGGTATGGTGTTGATGTTCTCCACGTTCGCTTCTTTCTTTGTTATTTCAAAGGTGCTGAACGGTGGCTCAAACAGTTCGTCTCTGTCACTGAAATTGTCATGCAGAGCTTCGTCCACGGACAAGGCAAACATCATCCCTATCTTGTGAGCGTTTATACCGCTCCCTGGCATGGATGCGTGAGTTTGTTTGCCCATGACCTTGAACTTGAGCCACATCATGGATTTCTCAGCCACTTCGATGAAAGAGCCTTCACTGTCGCCGGAATCCGGTACTACAGCCATATCCGTGGGCTTGAAAATGCCTTGCTGGATCAGGTAAATAATGCCGTAATCTGAACCAGTTTCCTCATCTGCCACAAAAGCCAGCCCAATATTCACATTGGGTTTTACACCAGCCTCAATTAAAGCTTTTACTGCGAACAGACTGGTTATAACTGCCTGACCGTTGTCTTCAGCTCCACGTCCATAAATCTTTCCATCTTCCACGTGAGCTTCGAAAGGATCGTGGGTCCATAAACTGGGGTCACCCGCTGGAACAGTATCCAAGTGTCCTATGAACCACAGCGTTCTCGATGTATCTTTGCCAGGAAGAACTGCCAGCAAGTTTGGTCTTCCTTCAGGCACTAACGGATCTGGTGCTACAACCACTTTTGTATCCAAGCCCATTTCCTTAAGAATGGGCTCCAAGAATTTTACTCTATCCCATTCACTCTGCCCTTCGCCGGAGCGCACGTTTACGGCCTTAATGCTTACCAACTTGGACAACATTTCCACCATGTCTTCCTCATAACTCTTTACCAATTCCTCTAAATCTTTCATATGTGCTTTACACCTCCTTGTAAACTCTGACAAACACATTCACTTCTTGTTGAAGCAAAGAATAACCAGTCTTTTCTTCATAATCCGCAAGCTGCATGACCATGCCTTTCTCGTCTAAGATGAATACCTCACCGCGATCTGTTGGACTGCTAAGGCTGAGCTTTTCAGGCACATCAATGTGACAAGGTGCATGCAAAGAATAAAGCTCCTCTAAAACCTGATTCTGCTGCTCAGGCTTCACAATTCGTTCTTCCACCACCTTCCACAACTTTCTTTGGAGAAGCTGATCACAAACCTCGGCACTTTTACGTCCACTAAGCTGAACAAGGCCCATGAGTGTTGGCTCGTCCAAGCGGATAAACTCGTCCAAAGCCTTCCACCTATTTAGTAATCCCTCCTCAATTGCTTCCTTGATCATGAGTTGCATCATGAGCTCAGCAGCTCTACTGGTTTTGTGGTAGTACACATTCTTGTACATGAGAAAGCGTCCCAGCGTCAAGCCGTAAATGTTGTCCACGACCTTTGCCCTAAATACCAAATGGCCATCCATGAGAAGGGCATTACCTGTGAGCCTGAAAATATCCACTGTGTTGAATGCACTAACACCGGTGAAGTAAGCATCTCGCGTTATGAAGTCCAGCCTATCGGCGCCCATCGGACCATCAACGATATGCGCCCTGTAATCCCCTTCTTTGACAGCTGTCATGGTTTCCTTGAACGCCCACAGCACATAATCTTCCGCATTCTGAAATCCGTAAAGATGTGCTTCTTCCTTTAGACCCTCCAAAACCTTCCCGGAACATTGCTCCAGCAAATTCCCTCCAATGTACTCCATGAGGCTTAGGCCAAGCTGCTCGTGGTTCATACCTAGCCATTCGCTCGCTGCATCCTCAAAGCAGTGGCTATAAGGACCGTGCCCCACATCATGTAGAAGCCCGTATAACGATGTGATTAAGTAATCTTCTGGGCTAAGCTCCAAGGAATCAGCATAAAGCTTCGCCACATTCATGGTCCCCAAGGAATGAGAGAAACGTGTGTGGACAGCAGCAGGATACACAAAAGGGGCTCCAGCTAATTGTGTTATCCTTCTGAGCCTTTGGAAAGCAACGTGGTCCAAAACGGCAGCCTCTAAGTAACTTAGTCTTATATCACCATAAAGAGGATCTCGAATAACTTTGGCAACTAACGGCCTCACAATTTCATTATATTATGCACCAAGTGAGATAAACTGTTCTTGAGGTGATGCGTGAATGGATCCAGCGAAAAAAATCTGGGGGCTTTTGTCTTCCATTGATCGTTTACAAGGGACTACTGGCTTAATTGAAGCTTCGCGAATTATTGCACAAGAAGCTGATGATTTGGGATTGGATGTGGTCACCCACGAATACCAGTACGACGGAAAAGAAACAGTGATGGGCTTAACCATGCCCCTTGGTTGGGAGTTAACAGGTGGATTCTGCGAACTCACAAGTCCCCATAGGGAGCTTCTTTCCTCCTTTGAAGAGCACACATTGGCCGTAGTGCCTTATTCACCAGGAGGCACAGCACAAGGCTCTTTAGTGATACCTTTACCAGATTGGTCTAATACCAACGGTAAAATTGTACTCACTGATGAAGAACCACTCATAGCCTTGCATAAAGCCTCAGAGCACGGTGCATTGGGTGTCATATGGTATCAAGACCGCGATGTGGATGTTTACACCTACAGGGGCTTGTTCCTTTGTGAAACCCACTTAAGAGAACTCAAAATGATCCCCATGGTACAGGTAAAACCGAGTGCTGCAAGAAAATTGAAGAGATTAATGAGCAGCAATAACAGCGTGGAAGCACATTTGGAAGTAAACAGTTCTTTTAAAGTGGAAAAGATGCCCGTTGTAGAAGCCAGACTAAACGCCTCTGAGAAAGCAAATGTGGTGCTTACTGCGCATTACTGCCATGTGGGCCCGGGTTCCGATGACAACGCTTCTGGTAGCGCTGGTTTGGTGCGCGTGGCACAAAAACTGATTAAGAACCCACCAAAAAACTTCGGAGTCATCTTCCTATGGGTTCCCGAACATTATGGCACAGTACAGTGGTTAGAAAAAGATGCCACTTTGCCCATGGAAGCGAACATAAACTTGGATATGATAAGTGCATCACAGCTCCTAAGTAATAGTGCCATAAACCTGAACCACAACCCGTGGCCTTTGCTTCATTCCACTGACGCTTACCTGTGGTTCCACCTTCAAGATCTGGCCAATCACCCTTCAAAACTGTTAAAGGTAACGGAACAAGGATACGGACTGGGATCTGACCATGCACCCTTTACCTTGAAGGGCATACCCGGAATCATGCCCATTACATGGCCTGATCGCTTCTACCATTCGTCAGGCGATTACCTGGACAAAACCGACTGGAACGTCTTTGAACTGATCACGGAAGCCGTGGTCAGGACCATAAACACGTTGGACAACCCTGAGGAAAACATCGTCAGGGGCTGGGCACACCATTTCTACGGTACTGAGGTTGCAAAGAACCCGCCAGGCGCTCAGATACTGGCTTATTTTCTTAATAGCAGGCTGAATACCGATTTTGAAACAACCTGGCTTCCCAGCGAAGCTGCTTCACCTTTCAAACCCATTATGCCACTGCAGAACAGGCAGATGTCCTACTTCCTACAAGCCAGAACGTACAAAGAAAAGCAAAACAACTTGGATGTTCTGCTGGCAGAAACGATCATACTCAGCCAGTTCATGGGCATGGACGATATTGAGACCGTACTGAAGGCTGAACTGGGAGACTTTGACCTGCAGCTTTACCAAGATGCTGTTAGTAGATTCTTAGAAAAGCTCTAGTCTTCCTTCTTCTCAAAGGTGCCAGTGCTGCCGCATTCTGGGCACTTCTTGGGCTTGCACTTGCCTTCTTTTTCATAGCCGCACACGCTGCACTTCCAAACTGCCATAAGCTACCAGTCACCTCCCACCTTATCTGGAAACATTCTAACTCAGAGTGTGAGTTTTTTGCAGTGGACATGTTGCTAAAATATTGATTAACCATGTTGGGCGTTTATGTAAATACGCTTGCTGTTTTGGCCGGTGCTTTTGCTGGCTTAGTTTTCATAAAACCGTTACAAACATACAGGCACGTGATAACGGAATCGGTGGGAGTACTGGTACTTGCATTAGGCATATATGGCATAAAAGATATGGGCAGTCCTGCCATCGTACTCATCTCTCTGTTAGTAGGTGGCATTTTAGGTACTGCACTGGATATTGAAGGGCATTTGGGCCGATTAACCCAGTCACTCCAGGAACGATATCAAGGACAGCAGTTAACTGAAGGCTTTGTCTATGCAACAACGTTGTTTGTGGTAGGTCCCATGACCATCATCGGTAGCATTAATGCTGGTCTCATGAAGGATTATAGCATTCTTTTCTTAAAATCTGTCATGGATGGGTTTTCCGCCGCGGCTTTATCGGCAGCCTACGGAATAGGTGTCTTCCTCAGTGCCTTACCCGTATTAATATTACAGGGAGCCATAGCATTGTTCAGTGCACAGCTGTCTTTCCTTAAATCCCCCATGTACATGAGTGATTTTTCTGCCGTGGGTAATCTGTTGGTAGCCATGATAGGACTGAGAATGCTCGGTGTGAAGGAAATAAAGGTGGGAAACTATATTCCGGC
>DUSQ01000030.1 GCA_012842545.1 Coprothermobacter sp. | reverse complement strand
AGGTTAGGCATCTTCCAATGGACATGCACGAGCAGATTGGAGTCAAAATGAATGTTCTACATAAAAAAAGGGAGGCTGTTATTTTGAAGTTAAGAGCAAGGAATGGTTTCACACTCATGGAAATCATGGTAGTACTCGCAGTCATTGCATTACTTACAGCAACACTGTATCCATCATATGCTCTGGCACGCCAGCGCGCAAATGTGAGTACGCTTCTATCTTCATCACCCAAGGTACTTCAGTACTTGGAGTTGTACCGCATGGATCATCAGTTCTACCCCACCGGCAATGTGGCAATAGATGAATCTCACACCGGAACTGACATGTTAAAAGCCTACTACGAAAGGTCAACCCCTTGGCCATGGGACAAAGAAAAGAAGCTGGAGAATTTCTTCGCCTACAAGAGCACCGGCAGTGTTGATGGCTCTGAAGGCGCTTCACCCGGAACTGCTTTCTTAATTTGCTGGCCAGTGGATAAATCAGCAAATAAGGCAGCAGAGGCCATGGCAACAGCTACTGGGGCAGAAACATCCTTTGCTGAGACCGTAACTTTGGATGGCTACGACTACGCCGTATGCGCCACCAGTAGCGTAGATCCTGTTTTAGTTAAGCTGCATTAAAGCAGCCCACGAAATGTTCTTGTTTTCTTAGAACACCCTGAGAGCTGGGAACTCGCGCTCCAAAGGCAGATAAAGCTCCTTATCAGGAAGCTCAAGGTAACGTGCAGTTCCCGGCCTTACAGGTCGGTTTATGTCAATGTGATAGGGCTTAAACTGTGCCAAGAACCCTACCGTTCTTCGCACCTCAGCTGGGTCATCGTTTATGCCCTTGACCACGACTATCTCAAAATAAAGCCTGCCACTGAAGAAAGATACAAATTCCTCAATGCCATGAGCAACTCTTGCAGCAGTTACTCCTTCAACGGGCTGGTTCAAACGCTTGAATGCTTCTTCGTTTAGCGAGGAGAACGTGAGTTTTACAGCGTCGGCTCTCCTTAGTTCTTCTTGAACATCTTTCATGAAAACCGTACTTCCGTTACTTAGGACCAACACCGGTACTGAGTAGTTCTGATGCAAAGCATCAATGACTTCACCCATGTTCGCTGCTAATGTGGGTTCACCAGCACCCGAGAGCGCAATGTAATCCACGCCCTGAGTTGGGTAGTTAGCAAGCTCACTGAGCACTTCGTTTACACTAACGTATGTGCGGCGTTCCAGCGTCAACACATTGGTGTGAACAGAAAGTTCACAGAAAACACAATCAAACGTGCAAACCTTTAATGGTATGAGGCTGATCCCAATTGTGGTACCAAAACGCCTGCTACTCACAGGACCGTAAATCAAAGACTGCTTCTGTTCCCCCAAACTCAGACGGTTTTCCAAAGCTTTTCTTGTCCTCCTCTTCATATTCTGCGCATTATTCACAATAATGTAGTATAAAACGGTCCAATTCTGTATCAAATGCCGTTTTGCGCATCTTTTTCAGCAAAGCTGCTCTTAGAGGGATATATCGACCATTCTCTACTATTATCTCATGATTCACCTGTTATGTACTAACTTACATCAAAGTGCTAAAATTTAAACGACACTTAACCTACTACGGTACTAAAAGGAGGCAAACCGTGGAAGACTACGTAAATCCGCCCACATTGGGTGCTTTGGTTTTAAGAAACACACTCACAGAAAGTGTGCATTATGCAGATGCAGTGGT
>DUSQ01000029.1 GCA_012842545.1 Coprothermobacter sp. | reverse complement strand
CTTGCTAAGAAAGGTTACGAGTTTGATGCTGTGGATGTAGTAAACATGGCTCAGGAAACTGAGGGTGGTTACAAAGTTTACCAGTACGACATGGTAGTTTGAATGAGGAGGTGAGAATTAGTGTACGTACCGCCTACAGGTGGTAGCCAAGGCACATCCGGTTCCGACCAGAAAGTGCCGGGCTTGAGCCGGGATGATTTTCTAAAGTTGCTTCTGGCTGAATTAAAAGCTCAGGATCCGCTTTCACCCATGGATACAAACACCATGACGACTCAGATCACGCTACTAAACGTACTTCAAGAGCTTATTGAGATTAAGACCATGCTACAGAGCTTGGTATCTGCTAAATCGCAAGATAGCGTGCAGAACGATACTTCCACTGGTGAAGCCAAGGAGGTTTTGGATAATGGATCTTAGAATTGGTCCCACAAGCGGTGTAAATCAAGTTAATAATGTTGGTAAGGCTTCAGCTAAAAGTTCTGTTGAATTTACCGAAGCGTTATTGAGTGGTTACGGGATAAAACTGTCGAATCATGCTAAGAGCCGTCTTGTGACGAGGGAAGTGGTTTTAGATGAGGAGAAGATTCAGAAAATAAGTCGTGGAATAGAAGAGCTCGGTAAAAAAGGCATACGAGAAGGCGTGATCATACTTAAAGATCTTGCCGTGGTGGTAGGAGTACCAAATCGGACCATTGTTACGTTTAAGACACCTCCTTTTACTAAGGGAGGAGTGTTTAGCCAGATTGATGGAGCAGTCATTCTGGAGTAATGGAAACGGAGCTGGACCGCTTCGCGGAGGCTCCCAAAGGCAGCGTCGATCGACTGAGACGCGCACACAATTGGGAGGTGAATTTTAAGTGTTAAGAAGTTTCTTTAACGGCATATCAGGTTTGAAAGTTCATCAAATAAGGATTGACGTCATATCTAACAATATCGCCAACGTGAATACTACTGCTTACAAAGCTGCCAGAGCCACTTTTAGCGACGTTGTGGCTTTAACGTTGAAGGGTGCTAGAGCACCTTATGGCGGTCGTGGTGGAACAAACCCATCTCAAGTAGGATTAGGTGTGGGACTAGCTACCATTGACAACATCATGACGCAGGGACCAACTAACAATACAAACCGAGCTTCAGATTTGGCTATCCAAGGTGATGGCTTCTTCGTGGTTTCGGATGGTCAAAGAAATTGGTTTACTCGTGATGGAGCTTTTGATATTGATCTTACTGGCAGGTTGATTCAGCTATCAACGGGTTTGAAAGTACAGGGATGGTCCATGATTCCCACGCAGAAGATCAGATTTTCAGGCGCTGTGGGAACGGCTTCCACGGCATTTGGTTTTCGGGTGTACGACAACGTAGGTAATGAGCATGTTTTCACGGCTTTGGTTCAGCCCACACCAAGTAGTAGTACAGCAGCTATTTACATTTATGAAGGGACGGACACTGCTTCTCCAAACCTTGTGCTTACTCAGACTCTGGGTTTTGCAAATGGTGTGGTGCAAGCTGGTCAGACAGGCGTTCTTAACTGGAACAACATGTCCATAAACTTGGATTTCACTTCTTTAGCCATGAGTAACGCCACGGTTAGTGCCTTGGTTGCTGATCCGGTAGTAGAACCTGATACAAACAAAGTAGGAGACATTGTCATCCCGAGAAGCTTGACGATCCCACCTACGCCCACAACGAACGTACAGTTTCAAGGAAATCTGAATGCCAACGCGCCAGAAGGATCCAATGTTACTTTTACTGTGAGCAATGTCATAGACAGCCTCGGGGTTACTCACTCTATGCTCATCAATGCAGTTAAAAGTGCCAGCCCGAACGCATGGGATGTTACAGTGTCTATGGAATCTGCAAGTCCTGTTCAATATGTGGTCACTTTTGACTCCGATGGTAGGATTAGCGATGTGAAAAAAGGTGGGCAAAGTTTTGGAACTACCCCCACAATAGATTTTGACCCAGGTAACGGGGCACAGACGAGGCAAATAACTTTGAATTTCTCAGCGATTACCCAATATGCTGCCGATTCCAGAGTAGTTGGGCTCGTAGATGGGAATGTGAACGGAAAGCTGCTAAGCTGGTTTGTGACGGACGAAGGTAAAGTCATGGGCGAATTTGATAATGGGCAAATCAGAGAACTGGCACAAATTGCTCTGGCTAATTTTCAAAATCCAGCTGGTTTGAGCCGTGAAGGTAATAATTTGTGGCAGAACACGGCTAACAGTGGTTTTCGTGGTTACGTAGAAGCGGGAGATCTGGGGTCACTCATTATCCGTGGTGCTTTAGAGTCTTCAAACGTGGATCTGGCAGAGGAATTCACCAACCTTATCATCACACAGCGTGGTTTCCAGGCTAGTACCAGGGTAATAACTACCTCGGACGAAGTTACACAGGATATAATTGGATTGAAGAGGTAATTATGGATGATTAAGTTAACTTCGCCTAAAGACGAAGAATTTTACATTAACGAAGATCTCATTGAAAAGGCGGAAGAGCGCGGTGATTTCACCGTGCTCTTCCTGGTAAATGGTCATAAGTACCTGTGCAAGGAGTCCGTTAATGAGATCATCAAACGCATAGTGCGCTTTAAGAACATGGTGAGGGATCAATGGACATAGGAGTATTAGGTGGTCTGGCAATAACTTTCGGCCTCATAGTACTGTCCATAATAGCTGACCTAAATTCTTTCATTGATTTTAACAGCATGCTTGTCACCATAGGAGGATCCTTTGGTTCTACTTTGGTAGCTGTGGGTTTTGACCGCATGAAAAATCTGCCAAAGTACATCATGGCAGCAATTAAGAATAAGACGTTCGACAAGGCCAGTACCATAAAACTACTCGTTGACTTGTCCAATAAGGCAAGAAGAGAAGGGCTATTAGCTTTAGAAGATTCACTTGAAGAGCTTCAAGATCCATTTGTTAAGCGTGGCCTTCAATTGGTCATCGATGGTGTGGAACCTGAATCAGTCCAGAACATACTCAATTTGGACATTGAAGCCATGCAAAACAGACATGCTGATGGAAAGATGATCTTTGACGTGTGGGCGGGTTTTGCTCCTTCTTTCGGTATGTTAGGAACCATAATGGGACTAGTTCAAATGCTCAAGCGATTGGATGACCCTTCTACAATAGGGCCCGCCATGGCCTTGGCTCTTATTACAACTTTTTATGGTGCTGTGCTTGCTTATGGTGTGTTTCAACCCATGAGCAGTACATTGCAGCGTAAGAGTGACATGGAAAGTGATTTTAGGGAAATGATCGTGGAAGGCATATTGGGTATTCAAAGCGGCGAAAACCCCAGGCTTTTAGAGGAACGACTAGTTTCGTTCTTGTCACCTGCTGAGCGGGAGCAGTACGAGAGAACCAAAACTCAAAGGACTGAAGAGGTGGCAGAGGTTGCCTAAGAGGAAAGAGTCTTCAGGTCCTGGTGCTCCTCTATGGTGTTTGTCCTACGGTGATTTGGTGACTAACATGTTAGTATTCTTCGTCATGCTATTTGCGTTTTCAACCCTCAATGCTACGAAATTCGAGCAGATGGCATACTCTTTCGTTGTGGCTTTGGGTGGGGGTATGGGTGTTTTGCCATCAAATCCAACCTTTAGCCCACCCATGCCAGTCCCCCCTGATTTTATAATGCAGGGCCCCATGACTGTGGCTGAGCTTTACAGCAACTTGGGCGGTGTAGAGAAAGCTGTTCAGCAGAAATACGGTTCGGAGGCTATTGAGGTAGTAGAAGGTGCCAACGAAGTGCGGGTTAGGATCTCAGGAGACCTTTTGTTTATGCCTTGTTCAGCCTCTATTAGGCCTGAAACTGGGCCAATTCTCTCTGCTTTGGCACCTGAGCTTATAAAGGCACAGAAAGAAGGCTACCGCATCTATGTAGAAGGGCATGCTGCCTACACATTGGCTACATGTCCTGGTTACATTGACGACTTTCATATATCCAGCGATCGGGCACTGAATGTTTTGGAAAGACTAAAATCTCTGGGTGTAGATGATTCTAAAATGGCTTTAGTTGGGTACGGCGACAATGTCCCAGTGGGAAATGTGAACACCCCTGCGGGACAAGCTAAGAACAGGAGAGTGGAGATCACCATTAGGAGGGATCAATGAAGAAGATATTGGTTTATTTAGTTGTAGTTGTACTTTTGCTCGGTGTAGGCATGGCGCTAGGTGTCTACGTGCTAGCTCCTGTGGTCAAAGATATGGGCAGTAACACAAAGTCCCAAAGCAAACCAGAACCTGTCCTTCAGCCTCTTGGGAAGTTCACTACAAACTTGAGTAATCCCAAGTACATTATTCAGGTTACCGTTAACTTGGAGTTTTATGACAAAAAAGCACTTAGTGAAGTTCAGAAAATGGACCCAAGTTTCCTGGTCATACAGGACGAGCTCTTGAAGTACTTTAAAACATTGAAACCCGAAGATTTTTCATCTGACAAAGGCATTACGCTAATACAAGAGAACTTTGTGAAGAGGATAAACAACCTATATGGAAAGACCATTTTGAGTGGTGTGCTCTTTGGGGCTGATACTGTTATAACGGTGATGCCATAATGGCTGAAACGCTTTCTCAAGAAGAAATTGATACCCTATTAAGTGCTATTAAAGCTGGTCAGACAGAACTTGTTCAAGCCAAAGAGCAGGTGGTTCGCAAATATGACTTCAGACGGCCTGATAAGCTCTCTAAGGAACAGTTAAGAACAATTCAAATGTTGCACGAGAACTTCTCCCGCGGTGCGAGTACGGAGCTGGCAGGGTATCTAAGATCGGCCATGTCCATTTCCATCGTCTCAGTAGATCAAGTAACGTACCAGGAGTACATAAGGTCATTGTCAGACCCAACATTTATGTATTTGGTTCCCATAGTCGATGTGACCAGTGTGATTTTTGAAATGTCTTTGGATTTTGTATTCGCCATCATTGACAAGCTCTTAGGTGGTCCTGGCAAGCCCTTAAGGGAAGTCAGGGAACTCACATCAGTTGAAGCAACCTTGGTGAATCGAGTCATGGAGGTTTATTTGAGACACTGGCTGGAAGCCTGGAAACCCATTGTTCAGTGGAACTTAGGCAAACCAACTGTAGAATACTCTCCAGGGTTTGTTCAGATAATGCCTGGCAGCGATGTGGTCGTAGTCATTACTTATGAAGAGAAGCTTGGTGAAAAATCGGCCATCGGTACCATATGCGTACCGTACATGGCCTTGGAGGGTTTTGTTCAGAACCTGACTGCCCACCGCTGGTTTGGGGTTAGCAAGCCCACGCCTGACGACTGGAAGACCACACTTATGGAAGTTGTTGAGAACGTGACGGTTGAAGTTTCTGTTGTTCTTGGTGGAGCATCCGTCAGCATAGGTGAGATTCTTAAGTGGGATGTGGGTGATGTCATTGAACTCAACAGGAGAAGCGATGAGGAAGTGGATCTTTTGGTAGAAGGGAACCTCTTTGCTAAAGGCATACCGGGGATTTATCAACGTAAGAAGGCTTTTCTTGTCACTGGCAGAAGCGACGAAAACGGAAAAGAGGAGGTGGGTTAAGTCCACATGTCTGATTTCATTGGCAGTCTTAAACGCTTGTTGAGCGAGGTTACGAATGGTGCTGTAAAGCTTGGCAATTTCTACAAGTCAGATAGTTTACCTTCTGGGCAGGGAGAGTTTGTAATTGTTGATTTCGAACTGGATGATTTCGGGGAAGGATTTATCGTTCTCAGTGAGGAGTTATCAAAGACATTGGGAAATGAAATGCTCAAAATATTCCAACTTACCGTGGATAATCTTAATGACGACTTAGTGCTTAGCACAATCGGAGAGGCCATTAACCAAAGCATTAATGGCGCTGTGCAGGAGAACTCTGAACAGTTTGGTACTATTCCTTCTGTTAGTGTGGGTGCAGCTCAAGTAGTGACAGGTGGAGCTTTACAGGAGAAAGTAGGTGGATTATCCTGCATAGAAGTGGAAGGCGGTCTGTGGCTCTGTGTTTCAAATAAGCTCTTCTCCGTACTCATGATGGGTCATGTTGACCGTAGTGAGGTTGCTGAATCTTCTGGTACCAGTGCGACAGAGCGCTCGGATGTGGCTTTGGACAGCGATAACATTGAACAAGTTACTTTTCCTCAACTCAAACCCGAAAGTATCACACAACCTTTACCTAGAAACTTGGAGCTTCTTCTTGATGTGAAGGTAAATGTTTCCGTGGAACTTGGGCGGAGTCGGGTAAGTATAAAAGACCTTTTATCTTTAGGGGCTGGTTCCATAATCACATTGGATAAGTTAGCGGGAGAACCAGTTGACATTTTGGTCAATGGCAAACCTGTAGCAAAGGGAGAAGTAGTTGTAATTGACGAGTCCTTCGGTGTTAGAATTCTTGATATAATAGCTCCCAAGGAGAGGCTAAAGGCAGAAATCTAAATGGCAGGAGGTTAAAATGAGTAAAAGGGTTTTGATTGTGGACGATGCAGCTTTTATGCGAATGATGATAAAGAACGTTTTAACGCAGAACGGTTATGAAGTTGCAGGCGAGGCTTCCAATGGGCAGGAGGCTTTGGTTCTGTATGAGAAGGTTAAACCGGACCTGGTGACTTTGGACATAACGATGCCTGAAATGGATGGAATACAAACGCTTAAGGAATTGCTTAAAATAGATCCCTCCGCAAACATCATTATGGTAACTGCAATGGGTCAGCAACAGTTGGTTATTGAGGCTATTCAAGTGGGAGCAAAAGACTTTGTGGTTAAACCATTCCAGCCTGACCGTCTGTTGGAGGCGGTAAAGAAGGCTTTGGGGGATGGATAGTCTTTGGCAGTGGTTGTTCCTCCTGTTGTTCTTTATTCTCCTTATTGTAGCCTTTTGGTTTTTAGGAAAGTACGGTAGGCGTTGGTTAAGAAATTTCCGTGTTCCCGCTCAGGGGAAGCAGTTAAAAGTATTAGATGCGGTCTCCCTGGATTTTCGGACCAGGTTGTTTTTGGTTTCGGTGACTGATAGACAGAAGGTCTTGGTAGCTGATAACGGTAATCACATTAGGGTTATGCTCATGCCTAATGATGAAAGAGAGGCTGACACGGACCAGCAAGGTTCAGCATTTGAAAAAATATTGAAAGATGCAGACAGCAACACCACTGATTAGTATTAACTTGGGTTCTGGCGGACTATCCATGGTCCAGCTCATCGTTCTTCTTACAGTATTCACATTGGCCCCATCTTTCATAATGTTTTTTACGAGTTTCCTTAGGATCTTGGTTGTCTTTGCGTTTATGCGTAGCGCGTTGGGTTTACAGCAGTTCCCTCCTGCTCAAGTCTTTACTGCTCTTGCTTTGATCCTCACCTTTTTAATCATGGGTCCAGTGTTTTCTCAAGTTTACCAGCAGGCTTGGGTTCCATACAGTCAGGGCCAATTGGACTTTGAACAATTCTTGTCCGCTGCTGAAAAACCCATTAGCCAATGGATGCTGAAACAGGTTAAGGCGGAAGAATTAAACACCATGGCATCGATTTCTGGAACAGACCCTAAGAATCCAAATTTTACAACGTTGGCCAGTGCCTTCATGCTTAGCGAATTAAAGACAGCATTTACCATGGGGCTTCTGCTCTATTTGCCTTTTATTGCGCTGGACGTGATCATAGCATCGGTTCTCATGTCATTGGGTATGTTCATGATCCCTCCTGCCATGATCAGTCTGCCTTTGAAAATACTGCTTTTCGTTGCAGCAAATGGATGGGACACGGTAATCATGGGACTGGTGAGGAGCTTTAAATGACTGATTTCATTTTTAGTTGGTTTCGAAGCTCAGTTCTCCAGATCTTGATCATTGTGGGGCCTGTTCTGCTTGTGGCTTTGGTTTTGGGCATCATCATAAGCATATTGCAGGTGCTTACGCAAATACATGATCCCTCAGTGGCTTTTGTACCGAAGTTCTTGGTCATAATGCTTCTGGTTTTGTTTTTTGGCGGTACCGTGGTCAACGTCATGGTCAGGTTTTTTAACGGCGTTGTATCGGCATGGCAGACGTTACCTTAGGTTTTTGGCCTGTTTTCTTCAGACTTTTGGGTTTTGTTCTTGCTACTCCCATATTACCTACAAGGTTTTTCAACTTAAGGACGAAAGCACTGTTGTCTTTTGTCATATCACTCATATCCGTTCCTGATTTCATGGCAGTTTTTTCCTTGCAGACGTCAGTTTCTTGGGTCCAGATCTATGTTACTGAATTTGCGTTGGGTGCACTTTTAGGGATTTTTAGTGGCATAGTATATTGGGCTCTTGTATTCGCAGGTGATCTTTGGGACGTTATGTCAGGTTTTCAAATGATGACAGCCATTGATCCATTCACTTCCGTGCCACAACCAGTGATGACGCAGTTTTTTTCGCTCATGGCTGCTGGTGTCTTTGTAGTGGGGGGTGGTTTGGATAATTTCATTGCTTTGGTACTAATGAGTTACAAGCTTATTCCAGCTGGTAGTTTCCTTCACCTGGCTTTTTCGGAGCCTGCTCTGTTCCTAACCAGAGTTTTCTCACTGGGACTTGCCGTAGCTATCCCCATCGTGGTGCTGATTATTTTACTTGAATTTATCATGGGTGTTGTCTCAAAGGGTGCTTCAGGTTTTCCGGTTTTTGTGGTCTGGGTCCCCTTGCAGACAACAGTGGCTTTAGTTCTGTTATTCGCCATGCTGCCTCTTATGAGGGTTTTTACCCAGAACTGGACGCGTTGGGCTGTTCAGTATCTTACTTCACTTCTTTCAGCGGGGTAAAAGAGGATGCCAGACGGAGAACGCACAGAACCACCCAGTCCGCGACGTCTTGAAAGAGCCATCCAAGAGGGCAACGTACCTCAAAGCCCTGAACTAACAGGTGCCATTGGACTCTTTGTCTTTGTACTCATACTTCGCATGTATTATCCAAGTTTCGTTGCCAGTTGGCAACGGCTGTGGTTTAGCGTACCAAGAAGCGTCTCTCCTGAGACTGCGCTGCATGATCTTGCCGTGGTAATGCTTTCCACATTACCCGTACTCCTTGTCCCTCTGATTGTTGTTGTGCTTTGCACTTTTGTGTTATCTGGTGTGAGGCTTTATCCCAAGAGAATGGTTCCGAAGTTAGATGGGTTGAATCCAGCGCAGAACATTAAGCGTATTTTTTCTTTGCAGTCGCTTGAACAAATGGGTATAGGTCTCTTAAAGGTTGCGTTACTTTCTGTGGTAGCGTACTTTCTAGCCAAGGACAAGCTGGTTGGTATAATGAGTGGTACACAAGACCCTATTCAGTTCCTGAGTTTGTCCGCATCTATTCTGACTGACATTTTGCTCTACTTGGTTGCAGTTTACGTGCTTATTGGCTTAGCGGATTATGCTTTTCAGAGGCGTCGTTGGTGGAATTCCCTGAAAATGACCAAAGAGGAAGTCAAAGAAGAGATGAAGAGTATGGAAGGTGACCCCACTGTAAAAGCGCGATTACGTTCCCGTATGCGACAATATGCTATGAGACGTTCACTCACTGACGTCAAGAAAGCTACTGTGGTCATTACCAACCCCACTGAGTACGCTGTTGCTCTGCGTTATGAAAAAGGCATGATCGCTCCAGAGCTTGTCGCAAAAGGTGCAGGGTGGTTGGCTCAGCGTATTAAAGAGGAGGCGCGCAGGTATAATGTACCCGTGGTGGTAAGACCAGAGCTGGCTAGAACCATTTTCCGGAAGGTGGAAGTGGGCGACTACATAACTCCTGACCTTTATCAAGCTGTTGCAGCCGTGCTTGTGGAAGTTATGAGGAAAAAGAGGCAGAGTAGTAGACCATGAGCGGTTTATATACAACCTTATTTGTCATTGTTGGTATTTTCATGCTCATGATTCCAGTTCCCTCAGTGGTGCTGGATGTTTTATTTGCTTTTAACCTTGTCTTTTCGCTTCTCGTGCTCATGATTTCACTTTATACTCGTTCAGCGACGGAGTTTTCCTCTTTTCCCAGCTTGATGTTGTTTGCTGTGTTTTTCCATTTGGTGCTCATCGTTAGCAGTGCTCGAGCCATATTGGTTACGGGTAATCCTGGTGCCTTGGCTACGGCTTTCGGGAAGCTTATCATGGGCCAAGGTAACTGGGTAGTGGGTTTGGTTATCTTTGTGGTGTTGCTCATTGTTCAGTACATGGTCATTACCAGTGGTCAACAGCGTATTTCCGAGGTTGCAGCTCGGTTCACCTTAGACGCCATGCCAGGACGGCAGATGGCCATTGACGCAGACCTCTCTGCTGGTTTTATCACACCTGAGGAAGCGCGACGACAGAGAGATTTGCTAAGGAAGGAATCTGATTTCTTCGGTGCCATGGATGGTGCTTCCCGTTTTGTTCGTGGAGAAACTATGGCTTCTGCATTGGCTGCTGTGGTCAACGCCTTGGGTGGTATGATCGTTGGCATGCTCAAAGGTGAAGCTGCCGTAGATGCTCTGCTTCACTATCTTGGCGTAGCCATTGGCGTGGCTTTACAAATTGCTATTTCCTCACTGGCTTTGTCTCTTTCTGCTGCTCTGTTGGTGGCTCGGGTTTCTTCGGAGCAGAGTTTGGGCGAAGAAATAACTGCCGAGCTCATGTCTTTCCCTGGTTTGGTGAGGATACTTGGCATTGTTCTTCTGTTCACTTCTCTGCTGCCCGGAGTGCCAAAGCTACTTCTAATTCCACTGGGAGTGCTACTCATTTGGTTTGGCCGGACGCCAAAACCTGCTCTGGAAACAGTGCCACCTGAACAAGTTGAAGCAAAAAGATTGTATGAACAGCTTTCTGAGCCTGAAGCCATGTTGGGTTTTGTTGGGGTGGATCCTGTTGAGCTGGAGTTTGGTTACGAGCTTCTTCCACTTTTCGATACCAGCAGCGGGCAAGACATTCTTGACAGTATTGCACTACTGCGTAAGAACTTATCCGAGGAGTTCGGTTTTCCCATACCAGGTATTCGCATACATGACAATTTGGGACTCAAGCCTAATCAGTATCGCATAAAACTGCGGGGCGTAACTGCTGGTGAGGGCGTCTTGGAAATGGGACTTCTGCTGGCCATGGGAGAAGATGCTGACCTGGACAGGATTTCCGGTGTCCCAACCAAAGAACCTGTTTTCAACTTGGATGCAAAGTGGATACCCCCCAGTGATAAATTGAAAGCCGAGGCAGCGGGTTTAACGGTTGTAGATTGTGGGACCATTGTCATTACCCATCTTGGCGAGGTCCTAAAGAGTAACCTTGCTGATTTAATCACCAGGCAAAACATCAAAGATATTGTGGATTACGTTGGGCGTTCCCATCCTGCCGTGGTAGAAGAGCTCCAGCAGGTAGCTTCCTTGGGAGATGTGGAGTTTGTGTTTAGGTATCTTTTACAAGAGCGGCTTCCTGTAAGAGATGTGGTACGCATTTTCGAACTCATTACTGACGCTCTGCGCGCTAGCCATGACCTGCGTGAAGCTGGTGAGTTTGCTAGGAAAGCCTGCGTTCCTTATTTGTTGGAAAACTTGGCAGAGGAAGATGGTGCTATTAGGGTAATTACTATAAAACCCGACATGGAACGCGCATTAATAGAGAGTTATCAGCCTGGTTCCGAGATCGGGTTTGCCCTCACTGGAGAGAACTTAAGAAGAATCATTGATGAAATAAGAAGGGCATGGGAAATGTCTCACAGCTACGCAGAGAACTCTGTTTTGGTGGTACACCCCCGCATAAGAAGGTCACTGTGGGAGCTTGTTAGTAGGCAAGGTCTTAAGGACTTAACAGTTTTATCTTATAATGAGATTATGGACGCAAAGTATGTAGTTGTGGGAAGTGTGGGTGCTTAATGGAAGTTATTAAAGTTAAGGATACAGACATCCAAAGCGCTTTGGATACAGTTAAGCGTCAGTATGGCAGTGATGCCATGATCCTTGAAATCAGAAAGAAGCGAAAATACGTTTTTGGACCAAGCTATTATGAGCTCCTCATAGGCATCGAACAGAACCTACCAAAAGCTGGTGCAGACTTAGATAACTTAGAAGCTCTTGAAAAAGCAATAAGACGCTTGGATGCCGCAGTAAGTGCACTGGCTGTGAAAGAGGACGAGCTGGATGCGCTTTCTAAGCAGACGGGGTTTTCGAAGGAACTTTTGATAAAAGCAAGGGCTGTACCTAATGAAGACTGGAAGCATGCGTTACGCCAGTACCTTAGCGGTAAACTTGAGTTTGTTCGCTTGGAAAATATAAAATTTAAGAGCTTTCCAAAGGTTTTCGTTCTCCTTGGTCCTACTGGTGTAGGGAAAACTACTACTGCTGCAAAACTGGCAGGATACCTTTTACTTACAAAGAGCGCTCCTTCTGGGTTTGTTACCATCGATACGTTTAGGGCTGGTGCTGTGGAACAAATAAAATTGTTTGGTAAGGCAATGAATTTACCCGTGGAAGTTGTGCGTAGGCCACATCAAATGGAAAAAGTACTAGCGAAATTACCTGATGCTCACTATGTTTTTGTGGATACCATAGGGAGGAATCCAAGAGAGATTGGGAAACTTACCGAGATAAAGATGTATCTTGACGAGCTTGAAGAATGTGTCCCCGTATTATGCTTGAATGCAGGGTTAAAAAAGGAAGAAATGCAAAAGGCTTTTGAGTATTTCAATAAAGTCTTCCACGTTGAGTATTTCATACTTACTAAAGTAGATGAAGCAGAAAGCATAAACAGTGCTGTGGAATTCATGGCAGAGAATGGGCTAAAGACGTTGGCGTTTGCCAACGGACAAAACGTTCCCGATGATCTTTTATTCCCAGACACGGAGAACGTTTTAGACATGGTTGGTTTGTCTTTATGAAGAGTGGACAAGCAGATAGAGCTGAAAGACGATTACGTAAGACCAGGGTTATTGCGGTTTCTTCTGGAAAGGGTGGCGTTGGCAAAACGTTAGTCTCCCTGGGTTTAGGTATGGTTTTAGCAAATATGAAGAAAGATGTGCTGCTGGTAGATGCGGATCTTGGTACAGCAAATGTGAACGTGGTACTGGGCATACCTGTGGAATACAATTTGTGGGACGTGGTAAAGGGCCGAACTGACGTTGACAATGCCATCATGGCTATTGAAGATCATCTTGATCTTCTTCCGGGTGTCAGTGGTGTCTATGAGGCTACGTTCTGGCGCATGCGGGATACGGAAAAACTGTGGCGTGAACTGGATGCTGTTTTGTCGAGGTACGACTATGCCATAATTGATACGGGTTCAGGCATTGGTAACACTGTTGTTCAATTCTGCTTGGCTGCTGACGAGGTAATTGTGGTATTTACCCCGGAAGCCACGTCCATAACGGATGCTTACGCACTCATAAAAACCCTCCACAAAGAGGGCTACGAAGGCAATATCTACGCGCTTGAAAACATGGTTAGAAAAACACAGTCCGATTTAGTGCTTGCTGTATCTTTAAAATCCATGGTCCAACGTTTTTTCAACCGTGAGATAGAGGTCTTGGGAGCGATTCCCTTTGATCCACAAATATCTAAACAGGTTAGGTACCAGGAGCTTGGTAAGTATTTGAAGGGATCTGACGAATTCATGTTCAATATGAGGACTGTGGTTAAAAATCTGCTAAAGAGTGGTGAAGACATGGGCTCATATGAACCTTCTTTTTGGAGTAAGCTACGAAACTTTTTGGGCAGAACGATGAGGGGCTGAGGGTTCTTATCATGGAGCGTACTATCCGCGTTCTCATTGTCGAAGACTCAGCGTTTGTCACAAAAGTGGTTTGTGACATTTTGCAAAAGAACATGAGAGCTATTTGTGATAGTGCTTCCACTGTAAAGGAGGCACTAGTAAAAATAAGGCTCTATCCTTACGACATCATTCTACTTGATTATGTGCTTCCTGATGGTACAGGTATTGATGTTCTTAGAAAGGGCAAGGGGAGTTTAAAGGGCTACGTAATCTTATTCTCTTCATTAGCTCAGGAAGGCGCTGATATTACTGTTCAAGCTCTTTCTGAAGGAGCAGCGGATTTCATATTGAAACCTGGGTGGGGTGGTATGCTTGCAGATGACTTTAGTCAGGAGATAGTTTCTAAGGTCCAAGCACTGCTTTCAAAGGGATCTGCGACGGGTTCTGAAATGGTTCTCAGTGAGTTTAACAGTTCAAAAGCGGCAGGTGCGGTGCAAAGGATGGTTAATTGCCCAGGAACAGCAAAAGGTGTCATTGTGGTAGCGTCTTCTACAGGAGGGCCTCAGGCACTTCGGAGATTTCTTGGCCGTTTTGAGCGGGTTAACGTTCCTGTTGTTATAGCCCAGCACATGCCTCCGGTTTTCACGAAGAGCTTAGCTGAACAATTGGCTAGAGTTACTGCGCTAAACGTGATAGAGGCCAATTCAACAATGGCGCTTCAATCTAACATGGTTTTTGTTATTACCGGTGGGAAACACGGAGTTATTAATGACGAAAAGCTGGAAATAATTGATGGTCCCCCCGTTAATGGGGTGAAACCAGCTGCTGATTTGCTCTTCGCTTCTGCTGCTGAAAGTTACAAGTCACAAACCTTAGGCGTGGTACTTACTGGCATGGGTAAGGATGGGCTTGAAGGGAGCCGGCTCATAAAGCAGATGGGAGGCAAAGTTGTCGCTGAATCTCAAGAAAGTGCTGTGGTCTGGGGAATGCCTGGTGAAGTGGTAAAAAACGGACTTGCAGATGCTGTTGATCACTTAGAATCTTTGCCTTACCGCGTTGAGGAGATCATAACAACATGGAAATAGATCTTGAGCCACTT
>DUSQ01000028.1 GCA_012842545.1 Coprothermobacter sp. | reverse complement strand
CTTGCTACTTCACCACCGTTCTCAAAATCCAAACCATCTATGAGTTCTTTTATCGCTGCCCGGGCTTTAAGCGTGTCGCCCTTTTGTAATGAAGTGATGATAAGATCATACACCATGAGCACAAGCTTCTGCACCGGAGCATTCATGATTTCCTGTTCGATGAAACGCTGACGGGCTCTTCCATAAGCATTTGCCATCTTCTGTTTTCACACCTCCTGCTAATGCATTGTTCGGAAAACTACGGGGATTATTAAATGCCCAAAGCCTTCTCTAAGTCGGCTACACGGCTATCATTCGGGAATCTCTCACGCCAGAGATAGAGGTACTTTCTTCCCGTACTCCACAGACGCTGTTCGTAGCAAGCCAGCACTAGCATGTAGTAAGAGTCAGCATCAAAGGGGTATTCGTTAATGTTCTCCTCAAGTAAGGACATGGCTAAATCCCAGTTGCCCACATTCCCTAAGTAATGTGCACAAGCTTTCCTCACTCTGTAACTATAAGGATTTATCTGCTGAAGTCTTTCCATTATTTGCCGCCCTTCACTTCTCAAAGAAGGATATTTTCCACAAAACATGAGCCAAGAGCTATAAATATCATCAATGTTAGAGGCATATCGGTCTAAGTACGGTTTTAGACCTTTAAACGTATTGTGGTAGCCTAAAGCCATTTCATCACTGAGTTTGGCTTCGTTCAAAAGCGCCATTTGTAGAAGTGCCCATTCGGAAAGATAATCCACACACCAAGGAAAAACGGTGTAAGCAGCGTTAAAAAGCTGTGCTGCAATGTCTCGCTGTCCAGCGAGGCGTGAGCTGTGTGCATTTCCAGCGGTAACCTCAGGCATGTGGTTTAAGGAGGTAAGAATAAAAGCAAAAACTACCATCCCCCAAAGAGGATAAAGCCAGTACATACCTAATACAGTACTGAAAGAAGCCAATGAACCTAACATCCAAAAATAAAGCCAGTTCGCCGGGTTATAAATACCAAAAAAGCCATCCCCGATCACAGCGAAAACAGCCCCTTTCAGACTTAGAGAACCTTTCATAAACATGTCCAACAAAACAACAACAAACAGTAAAAATGCCGCAATGCTTCCCTCCGCCCATTCTTCCAAGAAAACGTTATGGACTTTGTCATAATGAACCGTTGGTTCAGCAAGATAAGATTCCTTAGATCTGTAAGGCATAAATGCCCTTCTGAAAGTATCGTAACCGCTACCTGTGGGCTGTTTCATGCAGAACGAAAGCGTATCCCTCCAAAGGAAAAATCGTGGTTCTTTCCCGATTCCGCTCCTAAAAGTCCCCACGATCCTATTCCACAACTGCCTCAAGTAGTTCCTAGCAACGAACGCAACTGCCAAAACAGAGAATATACCAATTAACAACCACCATGGACTATAAAGGAATCCCATGTACAGAATAAAAGGAGTGCTTAGAAGTGCTCCGAACAAGGCACCTCTGCCTGCAGAAGCGAAAAAACCGTAGGCGTATAGTGGAAGAATGAGTAAGTACCAATAACGACTGGTGCTGACCCCTAAAAATGCCAATTCAGAGACAAAGGGTAAAGCCGCTACAAGCAAGCTGCTAGTGGGCATTGGATTGCCCATGCTACCAAATTCTCTTCCAAAGATTGCCTTACCAGAAGGATAGATCCAATCCTTCTTAGCAAGTATGACACTTAGTGACAAAACAAGGGCAGGAACGGCAAGAACCCATAGTTTTATCTCATAAGGTAATGAATAAGTCAAATTCCAAATAACAATTCCCATAAACAGCGCCGAAAGCCTTATCCAAGCACCGGTAGACCTTTCCGAGCTTCCGATGGCGGTAACCATGCCTTTAAACAAAGGATGAACAGCCATTAAAAAAGCATATAGTACTACGGGCAAAGAAGCAACAAAGTTCGACTGAGTTCTAAACAAGATCACACCACCGCAAACAGCCATGGCACTCAAGAAATGTGCCTTAGGATAGGTAAAAGAACTCCATGTACGCTTGGAGAAAGCTAAGACTACCACCGAGGGGGCCACAAAAACATAAAACAGAGCACACCATCCTAAAAAGGCTTTGGGAACAGTGGCAGATAACACAATAGGTAAAATGAGCAGTGCTTCCTTGATCGCAAAAAAACCAAAGTCTCTAAGCTCCCTGATCTTCACCTTTTAGTATCTCCTTGAGTTTTTCTTCACGGAAGGCTGAAGAAGCATTGGCTGTGGCTTCGAGAATTTCCAGTCTGATAATGGGAATTTCCTTTGGAGCATCGATACCCAGTTTCACTTCATTGCCACTAATACCAAGAACGTACACAGTTATGTCCTTGGAAATTTTAATTCCCTCGCCAGTTTTTCGCTTCAGAATGTACATTACTGCCTTTATAAGTAATCTACCAAGGACATTGGTGTAATGGATGCTATGACCCTAAGTAGTGACTGATAGCTCGTATGGAATTTGGTGTATTCTACGTATGTTCGAGCCAAGTCTGCATCTTCGTAGGAACTCCTCAATGCCTCCACGTTTGTGCTTACATTTTTGTAGAAATCGTCAAGAGAGTTGAGCCTTTGTACACGAGCTCCTATGCTGGCAATGGCGTCCGTAAGCCCATCGAGGATTTCGTCAGTGTAATCCAAAGCAGTCCGACCACTGCTGTCAGCGGCAGCCAAACTCCCACCACTCCTCAAAGTCTCTGAAAAGTTATAGAGTTTATCGAACATATCAACCCTATGATAATTTATTCCATCTACATTGACCACGCCGGAGAACTTAAAGTAATCCTCAACCGCCAGTACTTGGGGGATAATGCTGTTGCTTCCTATTTCAACTGAGACACTACGCCGAGAAGGATCATTCATCTCATCAAACGTCTTTGGCTCAAATACTACCATCCATTTACTACCTGCATCCTCCTGAACCATGTCTTCGGCTTGGCTAATGGTGTCAACAAAAGTAAAGTTTCCACCTGAATCTTGTACTAAAACTTTAAAGGGTTTCCACGCAGGGTCTTCTGGTTTTGTTACCTGAGCATTTGCCAAAACAAACCTGCCAGCGTACTTTGCATTTAAACTGCTAAGCATCTCATCAGCCTGTTGAACTAATTGCCTGCTTACCGCTATTTTTTCCTCGGGACCGAGAGCGTCACTACCTCCGCCCCTAATTACGAGATCACGTACGTTGAGCATGAGATCCTTTATGTGAGTGAGGTTTTGCTCCGTGTAGGAATAACGGTTCTCTACTTCCTTTATGTTGTTCTGCCATCTTTCTACCTGTGTCGAGTAGGCTTTCCAGTTCATTACCAGTGCGCTGTCCAAGGGTGCATCCGAAGGCCTTTGAATCTGCTTTACTGTGGACAATTGGTCCTGCAATTGGGTAAGTTTACCAAGAACCGTCTGAAGTGTCTGAACGCTCCGTTCGTACTGATAAGCAGTAGTTATTCTCATTTCATATCACCTACCGCGCCCCCATGTTTATGATGAGATCCAACATACCATCCACCACAGAAACAATCCGTGCTGCCATGGCATATCCCTTCTGAAATCGAATCAGATTAACTGCCTCTTCATCAAGGTTCACCCCTGATTCAGATGTTCTCAGTAGCAGTAGCTCGTTCTTTACGTTATTAGTCCCTTCCATGAAAGCCCGATTACGGGAAATATCTGAAGACCACTCAGCAATTAGCGTACGCCAACTTTGAGAAACACTCTGACCCTTAAGAAATCCAGGAAGAGTGGGATTCCACTGTGTTGAATTGAGGACCTCAGGAACCGTCTCCAAGGCATTATTCTGCTCTTGAGCAATGAGCAAAGCAAGAGAACCGTCACCAGGCAAGCCCGTAATACCCAAAGGTAGTTTGGTTGGGTCACTAACCACTGCCGGGTCCAATGTCACAGCAGGTATAATGTTATAGCTTGGAACAAGGCTGTTCCAAGCGAAAAAGTCTGAGCTGTAAGGGTTGCCTTCAATATCTTTACCTTCTTTGAGCATCAAATTAACCTTGCTAAAAAAGTAATAAGCCATTTCGTTTATCTTGGCAAGCAATCCCCGTCCAGGCTCATCCCCGTATGCAATGACATCGTCTCGCATTTCCACCAGACCCTTTAGTTTGCCACTAGTTAAATGCCTTTCATCCAGGGGAACAATGGAATTCCCCATGGTTATCCATAGCGTAGCAACGCGCCCGTTGTACACATCTTTAGATCCCAAAGTCACATTCCCGTTCCACTTTCCATCCACAATAAGACCTGGTAGCACATTGTACGTGGATAACCCTTCTGTGTATTCGTAGTTACCTCCAGTGTTTGTAATGCGATCATTGTCAATAGCTTTGATTTCATTCACTTTCCTGTCATCCACAAAGGACAGGCCACCGATAAACACGGACACTGAACCAGTAGGCAAAACCACCTTCTGAATATTTACATACTGTGAAAGCTCATCCAGTAGGCTATCTCGCTGATCCAGCAAGTCGTTGGGCTGCTGACCTTCGCTAACAGACAGAGAGATCTGCTCGTTTAGCTTGGCTACTTCTTTTCCGATGTCGTTAATCCGTGCAACGGAGTTTACCAATTGGAAATCCACATCGGAACGCGTGGACACCAACTGGTTCTGAACATATTTGAAAGCGTCGATCAAGTTCTGACTCTGTCCCACAATAATGCGCCTTACCGTGGGATCTTCAGGGCTCACACTTCCCTCATGCCATGCATCGAAAAAACTGGTCAAAGCTTTTTGAAGTCCTGAATCCTTGATCTCGTTGATGGAGCTTTCCAAAATGCCATAAATTTGATCTTTTGCACTGTAATAAGAACTTTCTGAGGTTACGTTGCGGTAGTTCATATCCACGAAGTCATTCCGAAGCCGCCGAATGTTGCTTATTTGAACGCCCGTACCCACCTGACCAGGGTTTATAGAACCAAGCCAGGACACTATGCCATAGGGTTGGGTGGGGCGAAAAACTGCTTCTTGCCGACTGTAACCAGGGGTGTTTACATTTGCGATATTATGGGAAGTAACATCCAAAGCAAGCATTTGAGCTTGAAGGCTACGCTTGGCAATCTCTAAAGACCAAATCATTTTTTATTCACCTTACCTGATGGTCCATAAACCTTAACGGAAGGCGAAATTAGCGACTCATAGAATCCCAACACTTCACGCCCCAATCCTATTAAGTTCTCAAGATCATGAACAAAACCAACAATTTCATCCAGAAGATCCTTTGGTAATTGCTGCCCTTCATAGGATTTTATCTGATCAGCCAGAGCTTTTACTGTTTCTTCTAACTCTGCAGAAATATTTTCCACGTCTTCGGAGCGAAGTGCTCCATAAGACGCTGAAAGCTTCTCAGCGAGAAGACGCGCTCTCTTTACAAGTTCTAATTCATTAGACTTCTGCATCTTCCTTTGTTTTTTCCACCAAAGAGCGTGCTATTTTTTCAGCGTCAACGCTGCCACTTCTCGAACGCTCGCGCACTTCATCAACATAAATTGTTCTATTCTCTTTGAATCGCTGTAAAACTCTTGCCAAGACAATATCAGATACCCTTTTATCTGTTTTTTCTACGCTCTGCGTATCATCTAACTTGAAACGTTCAGAGACACGTTTTACGAGTTCTACATGTTTTGGATCTATTGATCCGCTCCCATCTACTCTCATGGCTCATATCACCCAATAAGTTATTCGGACAAACTGCGTTGTTGTTTAGTATTTCGATGCATGTAAAGCTAACATGACCTGCTCCTCTGCCTTTTCTAAAAGGGCAAACCATTGGTCTTCGTCAGTCACATACAAACGAAGTATGTCTTCATCGATTGTGGTAGCCATGGTAGCAGCCCCCATGGTTCCATGACCCAGTATTAAAGCCATGGCATTGGCCAAGTGCGTAACATGGCTACTCTGGGAACCAAGTCTTGGTGCATGATGATACTTTACACCCTCGACAATTACTACAGGCAGTTGCCATTTATCGCATATGATACCCCCCACCTCAGCATGATCATAGCCCAGAACTTCACTCTCTGCTTCAGCGAAAGTTTTCCCCTGTTCTACTAAAGCAATAACTTTACTGAACTCCACAGGGAGGTAAATGTTCAAGACAAGCTTTCCCACGTCATGTAGGAGACCAGATACGTAAAAACTTTCAGGATCCCTTAGTTTGAAGGTCTTAGCCAAGTACTTGCCTATTACTGCAGTTGCCAGCGAGTGTTCCCATAACATGCCACTTTCCAACTTATACCCCACTAAAGGTTTATTGTAAAGGACTTCCATAACAGAAGACCATACAATACTTCTAACAGTCTTAAAACCCAATAAAGCCACTGCTTCCACGGGTAAAGTTACTCTTCGAGGGACACCGTAGTAAGCAGAATTGGCAAGTTTGAGCACGTTAGCAGTTAGTCCTTGGTCTTGAGAAAGAATGTCCGCCACGTCTTTTACGCTGGTATCAGGCATATCTAAAAGTTTGATCACCTCCATAGCCACAGATGGTACAGGTAAAACTTTGTCAACTTGGTCAATGAGCTGATCCAATGAAGGTATGGCCATTTACTTAGGCTCCCTTTATGTTCATACTTGCTTCCACCAGCTCATCAGCATTGCGAAATGCTTTCGCCGAGAACTGATAAGCCCTTTGAGCAGCAATGAGTTTCACCATCTCAGTGGCAAGATCTACATTGGACGTTTCCAAAACACCGCTTACAAAACCTGCTTCTTCCAAATTCATAACGCGTTCTTGCCCTGAGGGAATAAATCCTACACTGTCTCTATCATACTGAGAAGTATCGGCTTCCACAAACAAAAGATTGCCTGAATAGATGTCTGATGCTTTTGCAACTGCGCCATCCCGATTCATCACATGAAGCCCCTCTAAAGTGACATTGCCATCTTGATCCAACTCAAAATTTCCCTTTCTGGTGAGCCACTGGTTTACACCGTCGCTAATTACAAAATAGGCACGAGGATTTATTAAAGCATATCCTGAAGTACTGTTTAAAGCACCCAAGTCAGTACGATTTATCGTGAAAAAATAGGCATTGTCAAGGATACTCGCCCTACCGTCAGCCACAGGAAACTCATGGCTGTTGCCAGAAGACTCAACAGGTTCTAGAGCTTTAAAAGCTTCCGTATTAACATTGGATATATTAAATGCTGCCACATTGATATAATCCACTGACAAGCGCATACCCGCTCTTGCTATGCCGTACAGCTCTACCACTTTCGCACCTCCTCCGCATACTTCAGATCATAATGTTGATAATCTTTGCCAAAGCAGCATCTTCTGCTTGAACCACTTTCACATTGGATTGGTAGTGCCTTAATATGGTCATAAGCGTAGTTACCTGACTGATTTCATCTACACCACTCGCCTCTAAATACCTTTGGTAGACGTGGAAAGTTGACTGAACCTGTTCTCCTATAAAGTACTTGTCGTTTACAACCTGCTGAACGTTTACACCGGAAACAAGAAAAGTGTCAACCACTTTACCGTCTAACAGAATGTTACCCCGTTCGTCTATTTCGTAACTTTCATTCCACAGAATAGGCCCATTATTTCCTAGCACTCGGTACCCTTCTGGCGTTATCAAATAACCTTGTTCATCCACGATCATGCGTAAACTGCTTGCCCAAAGGCGCTGGCCGTTAGCATCAACTGCCACAAAACCACCAGAGACTGCCAGATCCAGAACACGATCTGTCTGTTCTAAAGGCCCTTGCTCCAGGGACACGTAAGGATAGCTAACAAGACCCCCGAAGCTTATGTTTCCAAGACCTTTTATGTGGCGCTGCTCTGTCAACGTGAAGGCGAAATTCTTCTGTTTATAACCAGGAGTCTGAATGTGGAGCAAATTATCTTCAACCACATCCTGAGCCCTGAGAAGCATGAGATTGCTCGATACGGCGTTGTAAATACCTCTAAGCATTAGCTATCACCCTTATTGAATTTTATACCAATATCTTTTCGTAGAATCTCCAAAGCTTCGTTCACAAGCTGAGAAACCCTGCCTGGACTAACATCTAGTATTTCTGCAACTTCTTTAACCGAAAGGTTGTCCACGTATCTAAACTGCAACACTTGTTTATGCCTCAGATCCAAACGATTCAAAGCCTCTTCTAGTTCCAAGATAATTCCTTGCTCCCCAACTTCTTCAATTCCCTGCTCAATAAGAGCTTCCAGTGAAAGCTCTTCCTTGTTCACAGTAAGTTGGCCTTGTTTGTATTTTGCCACATCGCTTCTGGTAAAAGTCCCAGTGGTACGCAAATAATCCACCATTTTGTTCCTAATCACCTTTGAGGCAAAAGCTTCAAAAGGCACACCGCTATCCATGTTATACAGATCAATGCATTCATTCGCAGCTATGAGCCCAACTGCTAAAAGATCATCCCATTCCAACGAAATGTTGTAGTAAGTAAGCTGAGATGCCTGCTTTTCTATGACCCTTTGCAAGCTGATAAGCACTTGTTCGCGGGCCTTCTCATCGCCCTTTTTAGCTGCTATAAGCCATCCCTTTTCCACCATCATTCCTAAATTTGGTGTAAACCACCACGAGTAGTCTTCACACTGAATGTACCAGCAGCTAAATCAAGAATGAATGTGCGTCCTTCATTGCCACCAATATCTTCACCTTGTAAACGCAGGTTCAAAGCGCTTAGTTGCTCTCTTACGGCTTCAACATTTCTTTTACCTATATCCCCAAAATTACCCACATTGACATTCATTAGAGATGCTCCTCCAGCAATTTTTACAATAATCCTGTCTCTTCTCGCTCCTTTTTCTTCCATCAGTCTTAATAGTTCAGGAATACCCGTATCAGCGAATTTACCAGGCAACTCTGTTTTTTGACCTCGGGAATCGGGCAGCAAAACATGAACCATGCCACCCACCTTAGCTACTGGGTCGAACATTGCTACAGCAACACAGCTACCCAACCCAATAGCCCCGATCTTCCCAGGCTTATCAAGAACCGCTATTTCTCCAATGCCAACATTAAGCATATCGTTCATAATCCGAGCTTTTCTATGATCCTCTTAAAACTTTCTGGTGTGGGTATATCAACGATCCAGCCCCTAATGTTTACGTCTTCAATGGCAATAGTTGTTTTCGCTATTATGAGATAATCAGCATGCTGTCCTACCTCGGCAAGTAGCACGTTAAGCACTGCACCTAACATATCCACTGCAACTCCTGGAGGCTCCGCCAAAATAGTGTTCCCAAAAAAGGTCGCAAGAGCACTAACAAAAGAGCCCACGAGAATGTTACCAATTTCCTGCAACATGGACAAAGCCATAGGGTCAGAGAGATCCATATCAGCGCCCATGAGTGCCTGAAGCAAACCATGAGTGGAGCTCGAATCAAAGATAACCATGGCTCCACCATCAAGCTCTCCACGGTAACCTACGTAAACAGCTGACACCTCTTCTCCAGGATCTCCAAGAATGGTAGCCACCTTGCCTAAACTTTCGAGATACACTTCTGGAACTGTTATCCCTACAAACTTTCCAATCATGGATGATAAAGCTGTGACCGCATGACCTGTACCAATATTAGCCAACTCTTTTAGAGCATCAAGTATTACAGGATTTGATAGATCGTCTTTTGACATCATTTGTGCCCCTCCAGTAACATAGATGTGTTTACAACCAAACTTATAGTTCCGTCGCCCAACAATGTAGCCCCATCAACGTACCGTGGTACAAACCTTGACTTCAAGGGTTTTATAACTATTTCCTGTTTACCAACCGTCTCGGCCACCAACAACGCCGCCTTCTTCTGACCATTTCTTATAACTACTATGTGATTATTCTGTTCATTTTCAGGTAGATTTAACAAGTTTGCCACAGAATACACAGGCAAAAGTTCCCCTCTAAGCAGAAGCACCTTACCCTGAGGCGTTTCTTTAACAGCTTCAACATCGTTACTTATTTCCTCTACCACGGAAAGAGGTAAAGCAAGAATGAGCCCGTGCACTTTTACCAACAGGGCACTTATGATAGCCATGGTTAGAGGAAGACGCATAATCACAGTAGTTCCTTTCCCAAGAACTGATCGCACCTGCACAGACCCTCCCAGCTCTTCCACAGTGTTCTTTAGAACGTCCATGCCAACGCCCCGTCCTGATACTTCTGAAACCGTGTCCGACGTAGAAAAACCAGGCAAAAACAGAAAACTAAATACTTCTTCTTGAGAAAGGAGAGGCGCCTGATCTGCCGTAACCAAACCGCGCTCCACAGCTTTTGCCAATACTTTCCCAGAATCAATTCCAGCCCCGTCATCTTCCACAACTATGTACACGTTATTACCTTCATGATAAGCTCTTAATCTGACAGTACCTGTGGGATCTTTTCCAGCCCTTATCCTTTCTTCTGGTCTTTCAATGCCGTGATCTACCGCATTCCTAAGTATATGAACCAAAGGGTCTCCCAATCTGTCAATTATAGTTCTGTCTATTTCCGTGTCTCCACCTTCCATAATAAATCGAACTTGTTTTCCTAAGTCTCTGGAAAGGTCGCGCATCATTCTTGGGAAACGTTCAAATACAAAAGACAAAGGAGTCATACGAAGCGCAGTAATCTCTCCCTGCGCCAAGTTAATGGAACGGCTCAAACGTTCATATAGTGACCACAAAACGTCTTCGTTTCCAGTCTTTATAGCTAGTTCCAGCTCGGCTTTTTCAAGCACTAACTCAGAAATAGCAGACATAAGGTTGTTAACATGTTCTTCAGGTACTCTGATATAGTTCTTTGTAATCTTTTTATACTGTTGACCGCTTTCAACAACCTCTACATTCGCAACGCTGCCTGACGACATTTCCATACCTGAAGATAAGACTCCTGGCTCTGTTGATTGCACATTTTCTATCACTTTGGACAAACCTGGCTCATTCTCTAGAAGTTGATGTTCTTTGATGTCTATCTCTAACACATCTACGGAAGCGACCTCAGCAATACGTAGAATCTTTGTCTTCAGACTTTCAAGATCTCCGTTGCCAACCACGAGAACACTAAACTGAAGTTCAAACTCTTCTTTCTCGAGGCTCTCAGCGTCAGGCTCAGAGCTTATAGCCTCAAAACCGCAGTCCTCTATGGCTTTGAACACCATGAACGCTCTTACGCCTTTCATCAGAACGCCTTGCTCTAGATTAACTTTCAAAACAGCAGCTTTCTGTCCCTGTTCCAGAGCTGCACGTACCACTTCTTCTTCGTAAGCCCCTAAAGAAAAGCTTGATAAGTCTTTATAAATGGATGAATCCTTTTGAGACTCATATTTAGCTTCCGATGTGTTCTCTTGAAACGGTTCAAGCGGCTCGTTGGCCTCAATTCTTTTCATTTGATTCTCCACATAATCCAAAACTCTAAAACCAAGTTCAATAGCTCTTTCATCAACGGGTTCATGCGTGTCGCGGTAGATTTGAAGAGCACTCTCGAGCTGGTGCGTGGCGTCAGCTAAAAACTGGAAGCCCATTGTAGCAGACATGCCTTTTAGAGTGTGAGCAGCTCTAAAAACCTCTGCCAAAGCTTGTTTATTGCCAGGATCTTGCTCCAGTAAAACCAGATTGTTATTCAACAAATTGATGTAATCGTAACTTTCCTGCAGGAAAATAGGAAGGTATTCATTCATATCATCCATGTGCTCATCACCCCATTAAATCTAAAGGATCGATAACCAATATTAGGTCATTGTCCAACAGTATCACCTTTCTGATACGCCTTCCAGCAGCTAAGTCCTCTGGAGGTTCTGCCAGATTGTCCTCGCTCACTCTTTTAATACCATTTACTTTGTCCACCACAACAACAATATCTTCGGTGCCAGTATTAACCCATATGTGCCTCGTCAATTCCCCATTTACTTCGCCATTTTCACCATCTTCACCAAGCAGTGGCTTAATGTCCAACACGGGCAGGATGTTTCCTCTTATGTTAGTAAGACCCAAAACGTTTGGAGCACTGTTTGGTATCGGGTAGACCGAACTAGGGAGAAGTATTTCTACAATATTTAACAGAGTGATTGCGTATTTCCTTTCGCTAAGAGTAAACACAACATATTCCTCCATCTCTACACCTCCCGAATGAACAACTTCCTCACTCTTCCTTTGAGAAAACCGTAACCCTGCCATAGGACCTTCTCACCGGAGCTTAAAGGCAAGTCTGTAAGAACTATGGCAGGAGGTTCTGGCCAAGATTCAGGCATTAGATAAATTATAGGTTCTTCTGTTCCACTGGATAATAATCTCGTTAATGCTTCGTCCCCAACTATTTTATGTCCCTTACTAATCTCCATTAATCTATCGAACCACTCAAACGATGCAACACCTTCAATATCCTCTTTGGTAAGATCTTGCAGATCTTGAAGAATTTCACCAGCAGCCCATAGTCCCAAATTCCTGATAAGTGAATCCATTGTTGTGGTTAAAATACCCTTATTTTGCAAGGTTTTTTGTATATTTGTCCTTACAGCAGTACGCCAGTTCCTCTCTTCTTCAGGTGAAGATTTGTACTTTTCCCTAAGATTTTGCCACAATTCCCTAGAAAGTTGGTCAAACAACACCTTTTTTCTGTTTTTGGGCATCTGAACCACCCGTGACGCCCACTGTAAAGCTTCTCTGTAGTTACCTAACCTTGAATACAGATCCGCTATGAGATAGCCTAAGCCCGCTTCTCCAAGAGTTGGTGGCAGTTGCGCACTGGATTCATAGGCTTTCAAATAATACTGGAGAGCTTTTTCCAGCCATATCTGCTCGTTTTCCTCATCTCTTGCTTCCCTGTACAACCAGGCAATGTTCTGTGCAACGTAACCCAAGTTATACGGATCGGCATTTCTAACTTCATACTGTTCAAAAATAGAAGAAAGCATGTAAAGAGCATCTTCCCAAGTTCTTTCTTCCCCGACGCCTCTTATACCTGATAAACGTTTCTTGGCAAGTAAGGGTAAGAGTTTCTTAACATCTTCAGAAGAAATCTCCTCAAAATGGGATTCCAAAGCTGCATACCCACAGTTTTCACAAATAACACCCACGTAGTAAATAGGGTTCAATCCATTTACCCATGGATGTAAGTCAGAATCCCTTGAAATAACAGTATATGCTCCATGTTTTAATCGAGCAACGTAAACTTCACTCTTACAGACTGGACACGTGAGCTTCTTTGTGTAAACGCCTTCCATGTCATCTATTATATAGGATGATATGTGGTGGAATGAATTATGGTACGTAAGAAGATAAGTCCAGTGTGGTTAATAATCTCTATAGCTTTCGGTCTAGCCATTTCAGTTAAAGACGCCTTGGATACGAGTTTGGTAGCAATTGGTATGGCATTTTCTGTTTTCGGCGCCTATTTCATAGGCAGAGCAGAGGAAAGCTACCTCCTAACAAAGGAAAACAAAAGTATTTATGACTCTTTGAAACATCCCATGTACTTGGGGACATCACTTTTTCTATTGGGGATTGCTGTGGCCATGGAATCTATTGTTTTAGCGATTATTACATTAGTATGGACAATCGGAGCACTGTACTTAGCATGGAAAGAGAATCATTCCTCTTCCAGCTCGTAAAATCCCTTTTTTATAAGTTCCCTCTGCCTACAGAATACTGATCTAAACAGTTTATCTCGAATAGCATCGTTTAAGTTAATAAACTGTAAACCGACAACGATTATTCCAGGTTCGCTACCAGCTTCAACACGCTTTATAACCGCCTGTAGCAAGAAGATATCTGGGTTTGGTTCTGGCACTGAAAAACGGATCAACACGTTCTCGCCAACAGTACAAGCTTCTGTTAATGAAAGCCTGCACCCGCCAGCACTTAGATCCAGTATGAGACCCCGGACGGAATTATGGGCATGTTCTTCCCAGAACTTCTCAACATCAGCAGGAAATGTCTTTACAAATAGGATCTCAGCATCTAGTAACCAAGGAACTCGCACGTACTCTCTTCTATCAGACCTGTAAATACCACTAGCTGGTTTAAGCAAAATCACTGGGGGATCCCCTTTGCCTTGCTCAACGACCTCGCACATTAAACTAAAAACACTATCCCCTTTTATGTACGTGAGCTCCACATTCTCAGCCCAAATCTTGACATAAACCTGCCCACGCATGGGTTGAGAGCAAGCAATTATACCTTCATTAATGTCTTCGATTCGCGTAGAGTAGTATTCAACCCCATTAAGGCCCCCCGGTTCTCTAACCCTGAGAATGCCTCTGTCGCCCACTTTTGGCTCTTTTCGTCTTGTCATAATCATCCAGCTCGAGAAATAAAGACGGTTTAAAACGCGGAGCCCAGGCGGGCTCCGCGCCCTCCCTATCCTCCTATTTATTATTTTAACCCAACACGGACTAAACCTTTGTTTAACATGGTAAAATGAACAAATATAAAGAGGTTCTTAGATACCCAATTAGGGAGGACTGATGCATAAAATGGACGTTCCATTGCCGAAAGCTCGTGTTAGCGAAGTATTGGGACTTTTGGAGATTCTTGATGATGAAGGCGGTCACGTGGATTTATACAGGTTGGGAAGAACATTGGGGCACGATATTGACGAGCTCATATCCACCATTGAGACTGCTCAGCTCTTCGGGTTGGTGGATGTGGACAACGGAGACGTGGTATTCACAGAGGTAGGGAAGCAGTTCACAGACCAAGACATGGAGGAGCGTAAACGCTATATCTCCGAGTCGCTGAGCAAACTGCCTTACATGGTGGAATTGCTCACAGCGTTAGCCGAATCAGAAGAACACAGTGTCGACATGGAATTCTTAGAGAGAATAATTGATGGTGAATACAGCGAAAGAGAAATTAAGTATTTTGTGAGAAATATCTTGGACTGGGCAAGGTTCGCTGAACTTATTTGGGTAGATTCTGATGAGCAAACCATTCACCTGGAGACCGAGGAAGAAGAGGAACAAGAAGAAAACGAGAACAATTCTCAGCAGGATTATCAACAAGAACAGTAAATTAGATAACACTTAGAACGACATTTTGGTTAGGAGGTACAGAGAAGTGTGCAACTGATATCAGCTGCTTTGTGGTCCACATACCGTATTTTTGTCGCATACATTCTATCTTTGGCTTTTGGAATATTCTATGGTGTTTCTGCCAGCTCAGGTCCCAGAAGAGAAAAGATTATGATAGCCATTCTAGACATTCTTCAGTCTGTGCCCATATTAGGCTTCTTCCCAGTTGCCATAGCATTCTTTGCAGCTATTTTCCGAGGTCAGCGCATCGGGCTGGAGCTGGCAGCCATATTTCTCATTTTTACCTCCCAAGCATGGAACATCGCCTTTGGGGTATATGAAACAGTTAAAACATTACCCAGAGAATTAGTGGAAGTAAGCAAGGCTTTTAACTTCAGTCAAACTTTTACCATTCAACGCATTTATTTGCCAGCCATGGTCCCCACCATCGTGTTTAATAGTGGCGTTAGTATGGCCAATGGCTGGTATTTTCTGATGGCAAGTGAAATCATTACCTTAGGCAGTCAAGAAGTAAAGCTACCAGGCTTGGGCTCAAGCATGATGAACTACTTAGCTCAAGGAAACATTTTGGGTGTCGTAATGTGCATTGGAACTATTGTTTTAATAAACGCTTTGCTTCAAATGCTCATATTCAGACCCTTAGTTAAATGGTCTGAGCTGTTCCAGTATAACGCTGTGGGCACCGCCCCCGAGTGGCCCGCAGTGGCGGACGTACTTTTCGACTTTGGAAAGGCTTTAAAGGTAGATACATTCTTGGTAAAACTTGTGAGCATAGGCACCAAAAAACTGAGCCAAGCAGCAAAGTATGCTTTTTACGTCGTGGGAGCTGCACTGGTGGGAGGCCTGGGCTATCTTATTTACTGGCTGTTCTCACCTCCTTATCCAAGTAACATCCTTTCACAGATTCCAGCCGCACTCACAGTAACCACTATGCGAGTGGTAGCTGCAGTGGTAGTTTCTGTATTATTGGCTTTGCCGTTCGTTATAAGAAGTGTGAAAAACGTTGAAGCAGCACAGAACATATACTCACTGGCTTCCATACTGGGAAGCATTCCTGCAGTTGTTTTCTACCCTCCCATTGTGGCTTTGGGAGGACGAGCATACATGGAACCCTTGTCCATATTACTCTTACTTACAGGTTCATTCTGGTATGCATTGTTTAATATGAGCAAAGGAGCAATGCTTTTACCAGGTGTACTCACAGAAATGGCGCAGGTGTTCAACATCAAAGGATGGCTTTACTACAAGAACATTCTCATACCGGCAATCTTACCGCCCCTAATAACTGGAGCCCTGACCGCATGGGGAGGAGCATGGAACGCTTCCATTGTTGCTGAACACGTCCAGTTTGGCGATAAGGTGTACTCCATACCCGGCATTGGCGCGTTGCTGGTGCAGTCTACTGCTGACACAAAAGCACTGCTCCTCATTGTGTTATGCATGACGGCACTGATTGTGCTGGTTAATATGCTTTTCTGGAGACCGTGGTACAGCAAAGCAGCAGAAAAGTACAATATAACGGAGTGATGACAGCTGTGACATTATTAGAACTCAAAAACTTAAACCTAACCTTTAAGGAAAAAGGCAAGGAGCTTTCGGTCTTAGAAGATATCAGTTTTACATTGGATGAAGGAGAGTTCCTTTGTTTGGTTGGCCCTTCAGGCTCTGGAAAATCTACCATTCTGCGCATCATAAGCGGTATATTGAACCAGTACACGGGTGAGGTCCTCTATAAGGGACAGCCGAACCCGCAACCCAACCCAAATGTGAGCATGGTTTTTCAGAGTTTCGCACTCATTCCTTGGCTCACTGTTCAGGAAAACATAGAACTTGTTTTAGAAGCCAGAGGCATGACCCCACGTCAAAGGGTAAGAACGGCTCTAAAGTACATTGATATGGTAGGGCTGGACTCTTTTGAAGATGCTTACCCCCGTGAGCTTTCTGGTGGTATGAAACAACGCGTGGGCATAGCCAGAGCTTTGGCCGTAGAACCAGAAATACTTCTCATGGATGAGCCTTTTTCTTCACTGGATGTACTTACAGCAGCTGACCTCAGAGAACAAGTGGTCAATTTGTGGTTGGAAAAACGTTTACCACTAAAATCGGTGCTCATGGTAACACATAACATGGAAGAAGCAGTTTTTCTGGCTGACCGCATATTGGTACTTAGCGCAAGACCCGGCCACATCATAGGTGAAATAAGTGTGGATTTACCAAGGCCGCGTGACTCACGCGATAAGGCTTTCGAAGAAATACTGGACAAAGTTTATTCAATGATTTTGTCCAGCAGGCTTAAAAGCTGAAAACTTACATTCACTGGTACTATCACCTGCTGGTTCAAGTGAAAAACTGGAAACTCTGATTTCATCATGGTCTTTGAAGAAAACGGCATAAGAACTAAGGGTGGAAGTACACATAAGAGTGCCGTCAACTAAGTGGATTTCGTACTCTGCGACCACGTTTCCTTTTACCTCCAGTACCATGTTGTAACTCTTGAAACTGGTGCCAGTGTAGTCAACGTTCTTGAAAACCAGTGAATCATAACCCACAGTGTGGTCCTTAGTGAAAGACGAAACCCGCTGAAGCTGCTGCACCATAGTAGCCTCAACTTGACTTTGATATGCTTCAAAAGCCTTTACCCTCTCCAGTTTGGTAAAAGGGCCCAGGGTTGAATAACCAAATAAAGATCCCAAAGCAAAAACAACGGCCAAGATAAAAGCCTTAACCTGACTAACCATAACAGTATTGTATAATAGCCACTGTGAACCTGAATAGATGGATCTACCTAGCGCTAATTTCTATGAGCCCCGTCGTGGAATGCAGAGGTAGCATTCCCTATGGTTTGCTCCAGAACATGCCACTGCCGGGCGTTTTCTTGGTTGCTTTTCTTAGTAATACACTCATGGGCATATTGGTTTATGAAGGCTTAAAAGTGCTCAAATCGTGGCTACTGAGATACCCGAAGTTGAAAAGCTACTATGAGAACTATGTGGAAAGCGCCCTAAAAAGGTTTAAACGTTATGAAACAGGTCTGGCAGTTTCTTTAGCCATTTTTGTAGGTATTCCATTGCCCGGTACGGGAGCATTCACGGGTGCTGTAGTTGCAGAAGCACTGGAAGTAAAAAGACCTCTGGCATGGGCTTCACTGGCTGCTGGCGTACTCATTGCCTGCACAGTGGTCACGCTCATAACTTGGTCTGCCATACAAATTGCGAGGTGAGAACGTGAAAGTCAAATTCGTTGCGAGTCCAATCATGAGTTTAGCGGAAACCATGAAAAGTGAAGCTACTGAGTTCTTTAGAGCTCATGGCATCGACTTGGAAGAATCGCAGAATCCTGAAGCGCTAATTGTCCTGAGTGGTGGGAGTGAAGAAATTGCAAAAGATTACTTGAAACCAGGCATTATGCTTATTCCCTATGGGACAGCTAACGGCTTGGCTGCAAGTTTGGAAATCCAGAGCTACGCTTTGGAACAGGGGCTGAACGTACCATTAGTTAGTGAGCTTACCGACAATTACATCAAATGGTTGACTATTTTTGAAAATCTGAAACGACAAAAAGCTGGGCTCATTGGCAAACCCAGTTCCTGGCTTATAAAGAGTGGCGATTACACCATTCTTAACCAATTACAAATTCCTTACGTGGAAATACCATTGGAAGAGCTAAACGGTTTACTGCAAGAAGAGCAAGTATTAGCCGATGACATATGGAACAAAGCTTCCTCCTCAAACATAGAAAAGGAGGAAGTAGTTAAAGGAACAAAGGTATACACCGCATTGCAGAAAGTAATTGAGAAATATGAGCTTACCGCTTTTGCACTACGATGCTTCGACATGGCAGTACAGCTCAAAATAACAGGTTGCTTGTCTCTTTCGTTGTTCAATACGAAGAAAATACCGGCTGCTTGCGAAGGAGATGTGGAAAGCTTAGTAACTATGATGGTTGCAAATGAGCTTATGGGTACGCCCGGTTTCATGATAAATCTGGCTCGAAAGAACCATCCTGAGTACACCTTTGCCCACTGCACCATCGCGCTGGATTTAGTCGATAACTACTCCCTGACTACTCATTTTGAAACGGGCTACAACGTTGGCATCAACGGACAACTACCTGAAGGCGTCTACACCGCATTTAGAATGGGAAAAGACAAAAAGTACAAGTACTTTGTGGGTGAAACAGTGGAAAAACCGCATGTGGAAAACATGTGTCGAACTCAGATCACACTTCACTTAAAAGAAAACCCGTTCAGGCGAAGCATTGGCAACCACATGGTGCTTGTGCCAGGCGATTGGAGCAAAGAACTGGCACTGCTGGAGGAATTTGGTTGGCAGCTGATATAATGTAAAGTAAAGGTTAATAACTTAACCTCTACTTAATAGGAGGCAGCGCCATGTGGGAAAAGTTCTTTACTGATTTTTCGTTTATGGAAAACCCTGAACCAACTGATCTTCGACAGATGGCCAAGAAGGATGAAGTTCCTAACCGTTATGGCATTCCCGTTTATCACTCGAAGATCAAATCCAGGAGTGCAAAGTTCACCGAATACCACTACGAAATCACTCCTGACTTAGAAGCACTGTTCAAAGAAGTATTCCAACATTATGAATCCAGAAAATGGATAAAGGTGGAAAGAAACATTGGACAATCTCAAGAAAACCTTTTCAGACAAGTTTACATCGTGCCAGAGGAATACGCCCGTTTGGCTTTCATGATGACCCATAACAACTTTGACCCAGTGGGACAAAGAGAGCCTGACATTTACATTGCTGCGTTTCCTGACTGGCATGACAGACGCATATTGGTATTCCCGAACCTGCACTTCACCATGATCCTTGGCTCGGACTACTACGGGGAATCTAAGATGGCTGGCTTGAGAATGGCAATGCACATCATGCGAGAAGAACGTGGGGGCATTGGTCTCCATGCTGGCAGCAAAATATACCGCATAAAGGATGCCCATGGGCAGCTCACCGAAAGAGGTGCTTTGATTTTCGGGTTGTCTGGTACGGGCAAAACCACCATAAGCGTAAACAGTCATAATCTGATGCCGCCAGAGGGTGTGGAAATACTACAAGATGACATCAACATGCTAACCACAAAAGGAAATTCCTACGGAACTGAAAAGAACTTCTACGTGAAAACGGACTCAGTAAGTTCTACCCCAGAACTACAGGATGCATGTTTAGATGAAGATGCCATACTTGAAAACGTCTTTGTCTCACCGGAAGGCGAAATAGATTTTGATAACATGAGCATAAGTACCAACGGTAGAGCCGTCATAAACCGCAGACGCATCCCCAACACCAGCGATCGCATTGATTTGCCGCAAGTAAACTTCTTCTTGTTTAATACGAGGCGGTATGACATTCCACCCGTTGGTAAGCTCACAGGCCCTGCACAGGCTGCTGCTTTCTTCATGTTGGGTGAAAGCACTATTACCAGCGCTGACGACCCTACCCGTGTGGGAGAGACAACTCGTGTGGTAGGTTTCGACCCCTTTATCATAAACAACCCCGCGAAGAGTGGAAACAGACTTTACGACATACTCAACAGTCATCCCATTGATGTGTACATCGTAAATACAGGGAAAATTGGTGGTTTAGATGGAATTAAGATCACTCCTGAGGTAACGCTAAAGATAGTCGAAAACATTGCCAGAGGCACCATAAAATGGCAGTACAACGAAGACCTGGGATACGAAATTCCCGTCGAAGTCCCTGGTTTGGACCTTTCAGAATTTGACCCATATAAGATTTACGGTAAAGAGGAATACAAGCACATGATGGAAGCATTACGTAACGATCGTAGAGAACATCTAGAAAAGTTCCCAGATCTTTATGACCCAATAAGAGAATCTATTTAGATTTAGTAATCAGGGCTGTTAAAAACTCTTTTAGCAGCCTAAATGCAGAAACGCCACGGCCTTTTGGCCTCTGCCGAGAAGCTTTTCATAGGTCTCAAGGGCCTGTGGCGTTTTCTGCTCCACACAAGCTATGCCTCTCTCGTGAAGGTGCTTAACCACAGCAGGAGAAACTACCATGCGACCAGTAAAACCCGTTCCAAAAATCACATAACAAACATCGGAAGGAATAAGTTCATGCACATCCTCAAGTTCCACTTGATGTGATTCCATCCTATGCCAAGGTTGTGGCTCTTCATAGCCAAGAAACACATCATCCCTGTAAGATTTCCCTTGGACAACAATTTCCCCAAAAGCCAAACCTTCAATAACCAACTCCTCACCCCCTTTGTAAAATAATTATAACCCTAATCTAAAATTAACTTAACAATATCCACCACACTTTCATCTTTACCAGTTGACCTAAGCAGTTTAAGGCCGGGGGGCAATGGCTCTCGCGAAGAATGTTGAACAATGATGATGCCAGGGAATTCCATGGCAGCGAGTGCACTAAACGTTTTGTCCACAAGTCCTTTGTGATTTGGAGGCCCCAGGAATAAATAGTCGGCTTCCACAGGACGCCTTAGAAATTGAAACACATCGGCGCAGATTACCTTCAAGTTCAGGTTCCACTTTTGAGCCTGCACTCGCATGAACTGACACAGTCGTCTATTGTTTTCAACAGCAACAGCTTCCATTGCTCCTCTGGACAAGAACTCAAAGGCGACTATGCCCGACCCTGCAAACAGATCCACCACTCGTGTACCTGTCACGTCACCCAGCATGGAAAAGAGGGCAAGCCTTTCCCTTTGTGGCAAAGGCCTTAAGCCAGGCACATCAGGCGGATTCATTGACAAATTTTTAAGTGACCCGCCTGTAATTTTCAGCAAGAGCAATCACCTCATCAGTTACATTAGGACTGGGCACAGTAAGTCTGCCCCACTTTTCAAACAGTTTTACCTGAAAGCCCTTTGACACCAAAAAATCGGCAAAATCTTTCTCCACCAGGATGAAGTTACCGGCGCTGCCTCGTGCACGAATGTGGAGAGCTTTAAGCGAATCCAGTAAGTAATCCATTTGAGCTTTTACCACTTGCACATAATCAGCCACATAACTCCTGTTTTCCAAAGCATTTTTAGCCAGCAGTAAAGAAAGAGTGGGAACCCTATAGACTTCGCAGTACTGTGAGAAGAGTCCCACAGTTTTAGGATGCGCCAACATGTAGGCAATTCGCGCACCCGCCAAACCAAAAGCTTTAGAAAACGTTCGAAAGATGACCAGGTTAGGCCACTTGCCAAGTAAGGAAGCAAAAGTAACACCTGAAAACTCGTAGTATGCTTCATCAACAACCAGCATGTCTGAACTTGAAAGAACTTCCTCTGCCAGGTGCGTGTCCATGAGTATGTTCCCCGTGGGGTTGTTTGGGTTAACTACCACGGCTACTTTCCCCTGAGCCTGTTTGCCAAAGTCTTTAGGTAGCTTAGAAAACCTTAGCTTTGCCTCTGATAAAACCACGCCTTGTCTTAACGCCTCCTGCTGATAAACGTAGTACGCAGGGTCATGAATAAGAAAATGCCTGTCCCAAAGCGCTTTATACATGAGTTCAATAAGACCGTCAATACCTGAGTAGATGAACACAAATGATGGATCCACACCCGTGTAATCCGCAATTTGCAAACGTAACTGAGATCCTATCTCTTCAGGAGGGTAGAATCTAACTAAATCCAAATCCAGACCCTCAAAAATAATTGGAGGCAAGGGAAGTTGCATCTCGTTTAGATGTAACCGTCTGTTTTTTTCCTTTTCCACCATTTGCTCAGGCCACACCCAAAAGAAAGCTGGCGTCACCGAATTCCTTAAGAAGATAACGTCTTAAGAAACTACAGGTGGGCTGTTCTAAATTTGGATCCTCGCTTACTAGGCGCTCAGCATCTTGCCGAGCAGGTTCCAACATTTTCATGTCCTTTAAGAGGTCAGCCACACGCATACCTGAAAACCCATGCTGGCGCTCTCCCATCAGTTCACCAGGTCCCCTTAGAAGCAAATCCTTCTCAGCAAGGGCAAAACCATCGCTGTACTTGACCATGGACTCCAAGCGTTCAACGGCCTCCTGCGTCTTCGCATCAGCTATTAAGTAACAGTAAGCCTGATAAGAACTTCTTACCACCCTACCCCTAAGTTGGTGCAGTTGTGAGAGCCCAAAACGATCGGCTCCTTCAATAACCATGACAGTGGCATTGGGTACATCCACACCGACTTCTATGACAGTGGTGGAAACAAGCACCTGCAACGAACCTTTCCTAAACTCATCCATGACGTTTTTCTTTTCTTCCTTGTTCATCTTTCCATGCAACAGTCCCACTTTGTAATCTTTGAGAAATGTCTTGCAGAGTTCTTCGTAAAGGCTGGTAGCCGCAGCAGCCTCAATGGATTCCGATTCCTCGATGAGCGGAGCAACCACATAGGCTTGACGACCATTATCCAGCTCACGTTTAACAGCTTCGTAAACGGAACTTCGTCTCTTTTCTGAAACCCAAAAGGTTTTCACTGGCTTCCTGTTGGGTGGAAGTTCATCGATGACGGACACATCCAAATCGCCGTAATACGTAAGAACCAAGGTTCTGGGTATGGGAGTAGCACTCATCACAAGCACGTCTGGCTGTTTGCCCTTAGCCATGTTGATCAAAGCAGCACGCTGGTACACACCGAAACGATGTTGTTCGTCGATGACGACAAGTCCCAAATCTTTGAAATCAGTATCTTCTTGTATGAGTGCATGGGTTCCCACCACAATGTCCAGTTGTCCTGATTTAATGTAACGCTTCACTTTTGCCTTTTCAGATGCGGGTAACGAACCAACCAACAGTCCAACCCTGAGCCCAAACTGCTCAGCCCACTGGGAAAAGACCATGTAATGCTGAAAAGCGAGTACCTCTGTGGGCACCATGACAGCCGATTGCTTTCCGTTCTTTGCCGCCACAAACATGGCAAACATGGCAACTACGGTCTTTCCAGAACCCACATCACCTTGCAAAAGCCTGTTCATGGGTTCGCTTCTTTCCATGTCACCAAGTATTTCTGAAATCACACGCTTTTGAGCATTAGTCAGAGTGAAAGGCAGTTTCTCCTCCAATTCTTCAATCCACCGGGGTTCCACTTTGAAACTTATGCCCAGTGATTGGCTTATGACCCTCTTCCTTAATGCAAGCAGTACTTGAAGCACAAAGATTTCCCTGTAAGCAATTTCCGAACGCGCCTTTTCAAATTGCGCCTGGTTCTCAGGACGGTGCAATCTTTCTACTGCTTCAGGATAGCTCATGAAACCCTTCTCTTGCCAATAGGGATAGATTTCCGGTACTTTTCGTGCGTACTCATCCAGGGCATTGAAGATTACCCTCCTAAGGGTATTCGTGGTAGTTCCTGCTCCAGCTCTATAGACAGGAACCATGGGTAGTATTTCCTTCCCAGGCTCCAAAACCTCAAAGGAATCCGACCGTAGGTTTGTCAGTTGCAAACGACCATGGTTCGATTCCACTTTACCAGTAACCATGATACGCTGTCCTCGACGGAACTTCTTAGCCAGGAATTCCTGATTAAAGAATACAAGCTCGACTCGCCCCGTATCATCCTGCAGCGTCACCGTGAGCAATCTGTAACCACGGAATGTCTTCTGCAGTTTAACGTCCACCACTGTTCCCAACACAGTGGCTTCAATGCCGGTCCTAAGTTGCTTAATTTTAAGAATCTTGCTTCTGTCTACAAATCGCATGGGCACGTAATGGATAAGGTCCCAAACAGTGCTCACACCCAGTTTTTCCAAAGAAGCTCCCACCTTACTACCGACACCCTTGACCTTGGTCGCAGGTTCTTCCCAAAGCTCAGCGGGTTCATATGGTTGTGCTTCAGCTGATTTGTCCTGTTGCTGCGTTTCAGCAGAATGTTTCTTTATCAGGCCAACCAAGTGCTGGCAAAGTTTCTTACGGTCCGACAGGGGCAGTAGTGGGTAACGGTTAAACTCGGAAATGAGTTCGTCTATTTGGACAAGCTCCAAAGGCGTATTCACAGTCTTCCTAAGCTCACTTAGATACTCCACCACCAAGTAGTGAAACCACTCGCCATCTGTTTGAGTAACAGAAAACTTGCTTTCTACTTCGTGCTTTAGAGCCAAAGAAAGCTTTGTCTGTAACTTGCCCTTCAACTTTTCTCTACCAGCACCCAATAAGGATAGAAAGGCTGATCCATGTCGTACTCTTCAACTTCCATTCCCAACGAAGCGAAAAGTTCCTTTATGGTCTGAGCCTCTTGATCTTTGGCATCCACACCTTTGAAGATACTGGCAATGGTGTAATCAGAACCCTGGGTCAACGTGCGCAGGGTCTCCAATACACAAGTCCAAGCACTGCAGGTAGCTTTTAACTCGTCATTCCAAAGGACGAGCCAGTCTCCCGCTTTAACATCAAACCCATCCACATGCGAGTCTTTTGTGGCTCTGGTAAGCTCAATGAAATTGGTACGTTCAAGAATCTCTTTAAAGAACACATCTAAGGGGGCTTCCACACCGAAATACAGGGAAAGCCCAACTGCAGCCTGCGCCGGGTTTTTTGTCGGAATTACCACAACATCTTTATCGGTTAACTCCTTTACCTGTTCTGCAGACAAGATAATATTGGGGTTGTTAGGCAGAACGTAGACCTTATTACTGTGGACATGTTTCACACCATCAAGTATTTGCCCCACTGATGGATTCATGGTCTGCCCACCCATGACAACAAAATCCACCCTAATGGAACGGAACAGCTCAGCCCACTTTTGTGATGGAGCCACTGCGACAACCGCAAAAGGCTTCTCTTCCATTTGGAATCTGCCTTCAACCTGCGCCGCCATGTTGTCAATCTTCACTTGTATGAGCTCTCCGAATCGCCCCATCTCCTGCAAAACCAGGAAAGGCTCGTTGGTGTGAACATGAAAGTGCCATAAACCACCTTCCTGTCCAAGCACAATAGAATCACCTTGCGAAGACAAAAAGTTTTTAGCATATTCAAAATCCATGTGATCAGACTTCAGATACGCTTCTGTACAGAACTTATAGTCACCATAGCCACTTTCACTGATGAATGTCTCTGAGACCTTTTGAGTTACTCGATGAGGTTTGGGAGTCTCACCGGCAACAGCAGCTCTAAAACCCTCAAAGAATACATAAAGACCGTATCCCCCGGCATCTACCACGTCAGCTTTCCTTAAAACATCTAACAGTTCTGGTGTTTCTAAGACCGTCTGCCAGCCCACCTCAACTATGTCCTGCAAAGCTTCTTCAAAAGAGCTATAAGTTTTTGTCTCAATGCGTTCAGAAATCTTTCTAATGACAGTGAGAATGGTTCCCTCCACAGGCTTTATCACAGCATGGTAGGCAGTTTTCTTACCTTCTGTGATAGCCAGAAGAAAGCTTGCTAAGCTGAGCCGTCTCCCATCTGTGGATTGAAGAACTCTGCCGAAACCTTTGAGTATTTGGGAAAGAATGACACCAGAATTACCTCGAGCCCCAGACAAAGATGCTTTAATAAGCGCGTGACCAACTTCAGAAAAGTCTGATTCTTCCATTTTTCTAATTTCATTTACGACACTTTCAAGGGTGAGTGACATGTTGATCCCCGTATCCCCGTCTGGTACAGGGTACACATTCAGTGCATTGATGTCATCTTGCAGTTGTTTAACCAGACTGTAGCCACTATCGAAAGCTGAAATGAATTCCCTCACAGTGAGATGATCTTTCATTACATTAAGCCCTCTCTTTGGCGACGTGTATTTTCACGTCAACTTGGTAGTCTTTTATTAACAGCTTCTTGAAAGCATAATCCAAGGATTCTCTTAGATTCTGTACAATGGCTGCTACCGGGCTAAGAGGATCCACCACCACATGCACGGTGGCATACACCACATTGTCCTTTATCCTAACTAACACACCTTCATCGTATGCATAGAATCCCACCAAACCACTGGCATAATCTTTTAGTGATGACTTTGGGACCGACGTAATTCCATAACAACTCTTTATCACGCCAGACAAGTATTGTGCTATTGCTTTTGCTTTTATTCTGATTTTCAATGTTTACCACCACCTGGCTGTTATTTTAACATGGTACAAAATCCGGCTCCACTCAAAGCGAGAATCCACATCTCATGATATAATAAAAAATCGTAGACCACAACGCGTATCAGGAGGAGATAGATATGGCAAGAGTTTGCTCTGTTTGTGGAAAAGGAACCACGTTCGGTCATAATGTGAGCCACTCCAACAGAAGAACCAATCGCCGTTGGGTAGCCAACTTAAAGCG
>DUSQ01000027.1 GCA_012842545.1 Coprothermobacter sp. | reverse complement strand
TGCTGAAGTTGGCTTCTCTGAGGAATGCGTTGCACATGATGAGCGTGGAGATTGAAAAAACCAGAAGGCGGAGCAACGCATTGGAATACAATGTGGTGCCGCAACTTGAAAGAGACATTAAATGGGTACAGCAGTACTTGGATGAAATGGAAAGGAGTCAAACAGTGAGGATAATGAAGGTTAAGAGCATGTTGGAAAAAGAAAGGGGGAACAAATGATGGGATTGGAGGATGCCATCGCGGCAGTGAAGAGGCTGAAAGCCTTGGCAAAAGCGGAAGTTCTTGAATCCGAGGCTTTCGGCCTAAGTGAACAACAGATTACCTTCGCCAAAGAAAGACACCGCTATTACTCAACCCTGCTTAACAGACTCGAGTCAGAGCCTCTTGAAGATGTTATTTCCTCCGTTGAAGAAGAAGCCAAAGAGCTTTGGCATAAAGAAACAAAAAGCGTTAATGACAAAGCTCGTTTGGTAGCTGCTGAGAGTTTTCTTAGAGCCATCGGTCTTGAGCTCGAATACGAACAAACGCAGTAAACAGTAAGACCGACGGCTCCTAACCAAACGCCACTGTGACACAGCATACAGGGGCATTTTATGGAAAATGCTACTGCTTCTAATCCATTTTAGTCTTCTTTGCTCTGTCTTAATTAGTAGAACAGTTCCGCCAGATTGTACAGTTCCTTATCAGCCATTTTTATCTGAGCTGCCAGGTCGAAATTGACAAGTTCGAACTTACCACCTGTGAACGCGACCATTTTACCCGTAATACCTTGTTTGACAGCGTTAACTAATTCCATACCCATGCGTGTGGCTATTAACCTGTCTTGCACAGTGGGGCTGCCACCTCTTTGCTGATGCCCGAGGACCGTTATGCGTGTTTCCATACCTGTGGCATCTTGTATTTCCTGAGCCAAAGCGTGCCCGACTCCACCCTCAACGTTAGAAAGCCATGGTAGTTTCGCTCCCTCAGCAATTACCACAATGGAGAAACCTCTACCGGATTCTCTTCTTCTGTAGATGTGATTTACAATCTTGTCTTTTTCCACAGTCACTTCGGGAATTACTATGAAGTCGGCGCCACCAGCTATGCCACCGTAAAGTGCCAACCAGCCAGTTGCTCCACCCATGGTTTCAACAACCATTACGCGGTGATGTGCTTCAGCAGTGGTATGCAACTTATCAAGTGCTTCAGCAATGGTGGTTACTGCCGTATCAAAACCGATGGTTTCGTCGGTGCCGTTAATATCGTTGTCGATGGTGAGAGGTAAAGCCAAAACGGGAACGTCATGCTGCGTAAGCAGATCGCAGGTTGCCATGGTTTCTCTGTCTCCCAGAACGGCTAGAACCGTGATGCGATACCGATCCATGACCTCTCTTATTGTTTGGACTTGTGCTTCATCAATTCGGGTTCTTGAGGTTCCCAATATGGTTCCCCCTCTGGGCAAAATGCCAGAAACAGATTTCGACGTAAGTATGATTACATCATCGTTTAAGAGTCCAGCAAACCCACCTCTTACTCCTAATACCTCCATGTCCATGTGGTACGCACTTCTAACAATACTCCTGATAGCAGCATTGGCGCCAGGTGCGTCTGCGCCCGCAGTTAGAATAGCAATACGTTTCACCTGCATCTCCCCTTTCCTGTAAAAAGTTTACAACAGATTTAGCGAAAAAGGACGGTATGCGTTGATGGTATATAAATAATCACTATTGACAAAGTGGGAAAAGGTGGTAATTTATGGTTAATGGGTACTATGGAAGTACTTACCGGGGAGTATGAGTACACTTTAGACAGTAAAAGCCGCTTTTTGATGCCTACCGAGTTTAGGGCTTACTTGGGCGACCCCATGTATTTCGTTCGCGGCTTCGAAAACTGCATCTACGTGTACAGCGAAGAAAAGTGGCAAAAGATGGCCGAGGATATTAAAAATCTTCCTTGGTCATCAGATGCAGCCAGATGGGTTAAAAGGATCTGGTTCAGTTCTTCGCTAAAAGTTAGGACTGATCCCCAGGGCCGTGTACTCATTCCTCAAGTTTACAGGGAACATGTTCTAAAGTCGGGGAAGGTCGTTGTTCTTGGATGCTTTGACTATGTGGAGATATGGGATGAAGAACGCTGGAGAGCCGAAGCCTCAGAAAAGATAGGACTACTTAGCCAGTTCCTTCAGGAGGCTAACCAATGACTGACTACTTAGCACACAAACCCGTCATGGTTAATGAGGTCGCTGAGCTTCTTGTTTATGAGGCGAGGGGCATTTACGTTGACGGAACCGCTGGTTCCGGCGGACATTTGAGTTTCTTCGCAGGTAATTACCCAGAAGCCATGTTCGTTGGTGTTGATATTGACCCTGAAGCGGTGCAATTTCTTCTTAATAAGTTTGCAGGTGCGACCAACGTGAGAATACTGCGTGGGAACTACGCTGATCTGCCGGAACTACTTCAGGGCATGGGGATTGCAAAAGTGCATGGTGTATTACTGGATCTCGGTATCTCCACGCACCAAGCCTTGTCAGCCGAGAGGGGCTTTAGCATCAAGAATCCTGGTCCGTTGGACATGCGTTTTAGTGCTGATCAGAAAGTGACTGCTTACCAGCTCGTAAATAAGTTAAGTGAAGACCAACTTGCGGAAATCCTTTACAAGTATGGTGAGGAGCCAAAAGCCAGGAAAATTTCTAAAGCAGTTGTGGAAGCTAGGAAGATGAAACCACTGGAAACTACCGATGAGCTGGCGAATCTTGTGGTAAGGACCGTGGGTTACAGCAGGGGCAGAATACATCCTGCTACCCGTGTGTTTCAAGCTTTGAGAATTGCTACTAATCAAGAACTGGAGAATTTAGAAGAGGCATTACCGAGGCTTCTTGGTGTGCTTAGAGAAGGTGGAAGGCTGGCCGTGATTTCATATCACTCTTTAGAAGATCGCATCGTCAAGCAGTTTTTTAAAACATGGGAAGAAGAAGGGCAAGGTGTGCGTCTCACGAAGAAAGTTATAAAGCCTTCTCTTGAAGAAATTAACGATAATCCCAGTAGCAGAAGTGCAAAATTGAGAGTTTTCATGAAAGGGGTTGGGGGAAGTGAGAAGTAAGCAGTCTGCTCTGGCTGAGAGACTGGAATACGTACCCGAGCGTCAGGTAGAAACTAGGGAAAAACCTAAATCGCACCCCCTTGAGAAGTTCCTGTCTCTGCTGATTTTGGTTAACGTTTTATTAACTATGGGGGCGATATTCCTCTGTTACAGGCTATCTAGCAAAGTTTTTACTGTAGAATATTTAAGAAGAACAATGCTGGAAACACAACAGGAGATATGGAAATTGAATACGGATCTGGAGATGGCAACAAATGAGAAAATGCAACAGTTATTAGGTGATACAAATTATTCCTATTCTTTAAGTGATATCGGGCAGCGTTAGTCATGTTGGCTTCTCAGTTGGCAAAAATAGTTCACGGGCAATTAGTGGGTGATGATTTTGAGTTTGACCATGTTGCTTTTAGCAGTAATGACTGCAATGCTGGCACGCTTTTCATAGCGTTGCCTGGCTCAAAAACTCATGGTGCGAAGTTCGCCAGTCAAGCCATTGAAAATGGAGCAACTGGTCTGCTCACCGATGTGGAACCCGGTGTGGGTAGCTATGTACTTGTACCCGATGCTTTTGAGGCTGTCAAAGAGTTAGGAAAAGTTTTGGTTAAGAGCTACAGTGGCAAGATTGTAGTAGTTCTTGGCGCAAGTGGCAAAACCACGTTAAAGGAGTTGCTAAGAAGCTTAGCACCTGTTAGAGTCTGGAGTAGTTATGGCAATAGAAACACCATCATTTCCTTGGTCACAGATCTTTTTAATGAACGGGAAAGTGCTTTAAGTGCACCTTACTGGATACTGGAATTTGGCATCCATGATAAGAAAGATGCAGATGATTTCTTGGCCGTTTTCGATCCGTATGCGGCTTTGTACACTTCGTTAGGCGCTGAACATTTGGAGTTCTTGGAAAACGTGGAAGTGGCAGTAAGAACCAATCTAAAAGTGGGTTTGGCAGCTCAGAAGCGTTTTGCTCTCGTGTCAGATGAATTCACTGTTGGGGATGCTGTTCTGTTTGGAGCGTCTGGTACAAGTGCATGGTTTGATATTGGGAGCTTTACATGTGATGGGTGTACGTTGGGTACACTCATATGTGATGACCAAGAGAAAGACATTGTGCTACCGTTTTGGGGTAAGCGTTCAGCGCAAAGTGTGGCTGGTGCGGCAGCTTTCTGGGTATCGGAAGGATTTACATTGGATGACTTGCCTTGGGAAAACTTGGACACCATAAACATTTGGGGCAGACAACAGCTTACGCGCTGGCACGACTTGCTGATTTTCTTTGATGCTTACAATGCAAATCCTGAAAGCATGAGAGAGTTTTTGGAAGTAGTTAGTGAGGTACCCTACGGCAGAAAAGGTTTAGTCATCGGTGACATGCTTGAACTTGGCGAACACTCCCGTTACTGGCATCGAAAGCTGGCACATTGGCTTAAAAGGTCAGGAGTTCAGTACCTAATCTTGGTCGGCAATGAAGTGAAGTACACCTTGCAGGAACTGGAAAAAGTCGACGGGCACGCCATCTATGTTGAATGGTACAGGGATGTGGAAACAGCTAAGTCCTTTTTCATGATTCCCGAGGACATTGAGCTATTGGGGCTAAAGGGATCGAGAAGAATAGCTTTGGAAAAGCTTATTCAGGAGGTCTCTGAGGTTGAGTTCTGACTTTGTACTTTTCTTGGGTTTTAGTGCCATACTGGGTTACTTTGTGTTCTGGGCTTGTTTGTATCTTGGGCTGCGTTGGGGTTTTTATCCGAAACGCATAAGAGAATTTTATGATGACCAGTGGAAGGCGAATGTACCGTTAAGCGGCGGATTGGGCTTTCTACTAATTGGTTTGATCCTGTATTTTCAATTTAAGCAACCTGCTCTTCTTGTGGCATTGTTATCGGGTTTGGTCGGTCTTGTAGACGATGTGACAAAAACGCTCCGTCAAGGACATGGTATGAAAGCTCGTTATAAGATTCTATTACTTATGCTGGTGTCGCTGTGCTTTTTTTCTTTTGGTTTTGAAGCCAAAAGGGTGGTTTGGAGTTTTGTGGTATTGCTGGCAACGACTTCTGCTACAAACTTTACCGACGGTGCAGACGGATTGCTCGGCAGTGTTTTGCTTCCTGTTTTTCTGGTTTTGCCGCAGAGTGGTGTTACAGGCGCCTTGTTAGGTGCTTTGATTTCTTATTTGTTCTTCAATGTGTCCCCAGCTAAGCTTTTCATGGGGGACACTGGTTCGCTCTTTTTTGGCGGGTTTCTCGCTGCATTTATGCTCCTACGAGGGCAAGAATGGTGGCTCATACTTCTCTGCCTTATCGGCGTCGTAGAAGTGGCTTCAGTGGTGTTACAGGTTATCTATTTCAGATTAACGGGTGGTAAACGCATATTCAGGATGACCCCCATACATCACCATTTTCAAAAACTTGGCTGGAGTGATCCGCGTATTGTGTCTTTGTTCGCAGGAGTGCAAGCAGTGGCTTGTGCATTCTGTTGGGTGGGGTGGAACTTACCATGGTAGATATTAAACCGGGTTTTTCCCAGGAACTTATGGGCAAGAACGTGCTTATTCTGGGTTATGGTGTTTCTGGGCAAAGCGCGGAGCTTTTTATTTCTCAGCGTGGTGCAAGAGTGTTTATTTACGATGAGAATCCCATAAAGCCGAGGTTGGGTTGTGCTGTTAGCGATATTCCGAAAGAGGACATTGACTTATGTGTTACCTCACCTGGTTTTTCGCTGAGCCATCCCATGATTCTAAAGCTGAAAGAGAGAGGAATTCCGGTCGTGGGTGAATTGGAGCTGTCCTTCGATGCCAGCCGATGGAATTATTGGATAGCAGTAACGGGGACAAATGGAAAGACCACTACGACCTCTTTTATTGGACATTTATTAAGGAATGCGGGATTCAACGTTGTAGTTGGTGGGAACATTGGTGTTCCAGTAACCTCTTTTCTAAATGAGCCCATAAGTGAGACCATTATCGTGGCTGAGGTTAGCTCGTTCCAGCTGGAAACTGTGCACACCTTTAGGCCACAGGTGGCTGTGTTGTTAAACCTCACGCCAGATCATTTGGACAGACACGGCACCATGGAAAACTATTTTCAAACTAAAGCCAAGATATTTCAGCTACAGCAGCCTCAGGATTTAGCAGTCCTGAATGCAGAAGATGAGTGGGCGAGCTCCTTGATTGGGCGTCTCAGAAGTCGCACGTTAACTTTCGGTATTGAGAATGGAGACGTGAATTGGTCAGATGGTTCCCTTAATGTGATGGGCACAGGGGTGGCTAATGTTTCCAATGTGAAGCTCAGGGGCAGACATAACTTGGCAAACATAGCTGCAGGAGTGGCTGCCTGTTACCATTTGTTACCTGATGGCTATGATTTTGGAGGAGCCATCTCGGAGTTCTATGCACCAGAACATCGTATTGAGTTTGTACGTTCCGTGGACGGTGTGAGCTTTTACGACGATTCGAAGGCCACAAACCCCGATTCCACCATTGTGGCGTTGGAGGCTTTCCGTGAACCGCTCATCCTTATTTTAGGCGGTAGGAACAAAGGCATGGATTTTGCGCCTTTGGCGCAGTTTATAAAGCAAAGATCCACCGTTAAATGGGTTGTGGTCATGGGTGAGTCCAAACAATCCATTAAGGAGTCTTTGTTGGCTCAGGGCTTTGAAAATATAACCGAAGCGCAAGGTCTGGAAGAAGCGGTGACGTTGGCCTATGAAATAGCTGATCCTGGTGATGTGATCTTGCTTTCTCCTGCTTGTGCATCATTTGATATGTTCAGAAATTTTGAAGAGCGTGGTGACCGGTTTAAGGAGATTGTAAAAAGGTTATGACAAGGTTCCTGCGTGCACTACTGAGTTTTGCCATCATAATTGTGGTTTTCATGATTGGGTTGCTTACTTGGCAACCTGGGACGGTTGACCTAAAAGACGTGGGATTGTACGTTGCTGTAATCAGTGCTGCCTACTGGATGTCCTATGTGTTCTTTTTTCTTTTTCGAAAGGGGCAAATCCTTAGCAATTTGCAATGGTTAGTCACCATTGTTTTGTTTGTCACACTCATTCTCACCCTTTATGTGGGCGAAATGCGGTACGGCTCAAAGAGATGGCTAAAAGGTGTGCAGGTTTCGGAGTTTTCAAAACTGCTTCTTTTGCCGGGCTTATTTAAAAACTCTGGAATTTACCTACTGGTAGGGCTGGTAAGTGCATTTTTAGTTGTTTTGGAACCCGACTTGGGCACCGGTTTGATAATTGCTGCATCCGTTTTTATCGGATTTGCTATTAGAGCCCTAAAAGCCAAGAGCGGGGTTATTCTCTGGACCATCATCATCGCAGCTGTCATTATTATGCCCGTGTTTTTTTCTTACTCATTGGAACTTAGGCAGAGTGTGGTTGTTGAAATAACAAAAATGCCTTTATTTCATGAGCATTGGGAGGATCGATTTCAGAACTGGGCTAACCCACTTAGGGACCCCTTTGGCGAAAGTTATCAAACGTTGTCCGCCTTAAACTCACTCGGTCAATCATCGGGGTTTGGTAAAGGTATTGGCATGTTAACCACACTGCCTGTCGCTTGGGCAGATTATGCCTTTGCTGAGCTTGTTAGGAAATTTGGATTGCTTTCTGGTCTGCTAGTGCTAATGTTATTGGGCCTTTTGATACAGCTTATTCTTAATTGGGGTGGTCGCAGCAAATACTACGTGGCTGCCGTGCTCATGTTGCATGTAGTGGTTAACCTTTACACGGTGGCGAACGTACTACCCGCTACAGGTATTCCACTGCCCTTTGTTGGTAGGGCGCTGCAAAATTCTGTTGTGCTATCAGCTTTGACAGGGGCAGCTTTGGGAGAGGCGGCTTAACGTGATACTCGTCGTGGGTGGAGCTAGCGCTGGGCACAACATACCGGCTCAAATAATGGGAAACGTGCTAAAGGAGGCAGGTTTTGATGTAACGTTCTACAACCCAAAAGAGAAAGTAGCTTGGAGGGACGTAAAAGCGGTCCTAGCCACTGGGAGTAGAAAGAGCTTGCCCATGGCACTGCAGGCTAAACTTCGTGGAAAGAAGCTAATTCTTCACGAGCAGAATGTAATCCCTGGGAGAGCTAATCGTTTTATGGCTGGCATAGCGGACCAAATCTTTCTTGCTTTTGAGGAATCCAGGATATTCTTCCACAGCCGCGATTGGAACAAGCTAACTTTTGTAGGGATGCCAGTGAGGGAACCAACCACTGATGGTGAAGAGCTTAAGAGAAAAATGAGGATCAGAAAGCCACTACTTCTGGTGACCGGAGGAAGTCAAGGTTCAGCTTTTCTCAATTTCTTCACAAAGCACGTACTCATGGACTTAAGAGATAAGTACTTCATAGTGCATCAGTGCGGTTCACTTGAGGACGAACGTTTCATGAGCAGTTACATTAGAGCGCAGACACTACCGGATTTACAGAATTATGTGGCGGCTGCAGATGTAGTAATTGCCAGATCTGGTTCCTCCACACTTCATGAGTGCTTGCACTTTGGTACTCAGGCTGTTTTCTTTCCCATGGCATACTCCACTGACCGTCATCAATGGGCAAATGCGGAAGTATTCAGGCAAAAATACGGTTACCCGTTTTTTTGGGAGCATGTGGTAAAACCCAGCGAAGTACTTTCACAAGTTGAAGAGTTTCTGACTAAGGGGCGCAGAAATCCTGTTGAAGTTTTTGATTCGGCAGGGTTTGTTGAGGCAGTTGGGAGGGTGGTCTCATGAACATAGTGGTTCTCTTTGGAGGCACTTCACCTGAGAGAGACGTTTCCCTAAGAAGCGGTGAGAATGTAGCTGCAACGCTTCGTGCTCGTGGACATCAGGTTGAGACATTGGACACTGCAGATCAAAACTTTGTAGCAAAGCTACTGCAGCTTAAACCTGATTGCGTCTTTCCGGCTCTTCATGGTGCTGATGGCGAAGACGGCAAGGTTCAGGGCCTTCTTGGAATGCTACGTATTCCCTATGTTGGCTCTGATGTGCGAGCATCAGTCATTACCATGGATAAGTATTTAACAAAGTTGGTAGCAATTCAAAATGAAATACCCACACCATCCTTCATCCACATCTATGATCGAAATGATATCCCTGATTACGTTTCTGTCGTGAATCAGTTGGGGTCACCGTTTATTGTAAAACCCTGTGATGTAGGTTCTACCATAGGGCTTAGTTTAGTTAGCAGTGTAAGTGAGTACGAGTCATCATTGGAAGAAGCTTTTCGCTTTAGTGATAGGCTGCTGGTGGAGGAATTCGTAGATGGTTTTGAGATAACTGTTGGTGTGTTCAGGCTAAGAGACCAGTTTTTCGTCCTTCCACCCATATGGGTGGTGAAGCCTGATAAGGTTTTTGACTACGATACTAAGTACAAACCAGGCGGTGCGAAGCATATCTACGACTTGCCCATATCCGATTATGCCAGTGAAAAGCTAACCTTCTACTCAAAGCGTATATGCAAGATTGTGGGTGTTGGTGGAGTGGCACGTTTGGATTACATTGTAAAAGATGAAACTCCATACCTTTTAGAGATTAACAGCATCCCGGGTATGACTGCGGAAAGTCTGGTTCCTGATGAAGTGCGGCAGGCGGGCCAAGATTTTGGGCAGTTTCTGGAAGATTTGATCAGAGATGCGCTATAGCATGGTTGTGGTGGGTATCATATTATTGGTGGTATTCGTCGGACTAGCATACTTTGCTACGTACAAACCCTGGGTCTTTGTTTTCAATGTTCCGGAATACAGTAAGTATGAAAAATCATGGTCAGGGCAAAAGACCTTAAAGGAAATCGTAAGTTTTTACGTACCTGGCATGACAACTGTGAAACTGGATCTGGCCAAAAGACAGATCAATATGAGGCTGGATCTACCCAAACCCGATGGATGCGTAATTATTAACGGTACCACATTGGCAATAGTTGGAGCAAAAACTGTGGAAACAGATCTGTACTCAGCAAAAGTGTTAAGGGAATGCATTACGGCGGATAAATGGGATGAAAACAGAATGAAGGTCATTAGAGCACTTGAATCTCAAGGTATACAACCCGTTGCTATAAAGTTCAGCGACGGTTTCTTTGAAGTTGTTGGTAAGAGGCAGTGCGGTAAAGGCGTCATAAAGCTGACCATGGAGAACTTGAACAAACTGGGTTTCATAAAAGAATTCTGGACTGACTGTCAGTACCATGAATACAGGCTTCTTTATGATAGCGGGGCGGTTTTGAAGTGAAGCGAGCCAGTTATTGGGTAATCTTGCTTCTCACACTGCTTATTGGTTTCGTTTTGGGTTACCAGCGGAGCGTAGTTGCAAGAAGCTCGTATGTGCTGACAAGCAGAAAAGGACAACTTATCGCACAAATTGAACAGAAAGAAAGTGAGTTGAGCCGACTCAAAGAAGAAGTACAAAGTTTGACAGAAGAAGTAGCTGCTTTTCCTCAAGTTACACCCAGTACGCAGTTAGAAACGAAGCTCGAACAGCAGAAAATAAAGCTTGGTTTTTCGGAAATAAGTGGGCCTGGGCTCATAATAACTCTAGCGGACTCCAAGCAAAAGCCAAAACCTGATGACGATCCTAATTATTACATTGTTCATGACTGGCAAATAAGAAATCTGGTTCGCTTTCTTTTGGGTGTTGGTGCGGACGGTGTCGCGGTTAACGATCAACGTATTGTTTTCAATTCAGAAATTGTGTGCGCAGGCCCCATAATCATAGTGAATGGTCAAAGACTGTCACCTCCTTATCACATCTTTGTTGTGGGCGACCCACAAATGCTGCAAGAAAAATTGAAAGATTTTCCTGACCTTGAGTTGCTAAAGGCACTTCGTGACACCTATGGATTGGTTTTTCAGCTGGAGACATCGTCGAATATTTCTTTGCCTGGTCGACCTGTGGAGGTGCTGATGAGTGCGAAATAAGTGGCT
>DUSQ01000026.1 GCA_012842545.1 Coprothermobacter sp. | reverse complement strand
TTAGGCTGGGGCGAAGTCACGCTGCGGTGATTCTTTCGAACACGGCCACAATTCTGGGAGCCTCAGGATAAAAAGGGTTACCGCTCAGATCGCGATAAACAGCTCTTAAGAAAAGCTGGTAAGGTTTAGCCAATGCTTGCAGATCTTCCAAAGTGTATAGTTTAAGCTCTCTGTGAACTTTGTAAGTGACCCCATCCTTCAAAAGGAATTGGCGAGTTGTGGTAAGTTTATTTCCTTTTAGAGTGTGCTGGTCAAGGACATAGCCGCCGTCAACATTTTCCCACCATCTTCTGGAGAAGCGCGCTTGCCAGCCCCTTAGGTTATCCACATCCAGCAGCAGTAAACCACCAGGTAAGAGAAACTCGGACAGTTTTCTAAACAATTCCTTTTCCTCTTGATCACTTTGATCCCAACCAATGCTGGTCCACAAGCTCACCACAGCTGGAAACTGCTTGAATACATTGACGTTCTGAATGGTACTTTGTATGATTCGATCGGACCACAGTGGATTACGTTCCTTGAAAACTTGTACAAAGAACGGATTTGGCTCCACACCCCAGGCATCCAGACCCCATCTGAGAAAATATTGAAGATGGCGTCCCCAACCGCACCCGACGTCCAGAATACTTCGAGGCGAGCCAAGCATTTTCAAAACGAGCTCCGCTTCCTGCTCAGCACGCTGTTCCAATTTCGATGCAAAACATTTGTAGTAAAGCTCGCCAAAATAGTCAGCAGCACTATCCATATACACAAAACCATTGTAAAACAAAAGAGGGCGCACGTGGCTTTCGTGCGCCCTCTTCCCCCCGCAAGTGATCGGTTAAACCATGCTACGGCTTTACGATGCTTTCCTGCATAGTTCTCTAAATTCCATATGTGCGTGAAAGCATGTAACTTTTTCTCATTGGTTAATCACGTAGGAAACAGACACGCTGACACTTATTTCCTGAACACCGGGCATGACACTAATACTTGCACCACCGCTAGCTGGCGACTCCGCACCTTTAAAATCACTCTGCCATACTGGTTGAGATGCATCCAAAACCTGTACACTGACTAATTTACCTGGCGTAGCATGTTCCACGGATAAAGCAACTTCTGCCTTGTGACGAGCGTCAGCCATGGCATCCTTTATAAGCTGGTCCATGACAGAAGCTGCCTTGGAATATTCATAGGTGATGCCATCTAAGCCAGTGGCACCAGCGCTGAACGCTGCATCAATCACTGAGGAAATGTTTTCGACGGTGGTCTTAACGGAAATCTGCACAGTGGCTCTGTATCCCAACAGCACAGTTCCCTTTTCGGTGTAGTCGTACCATGGGTAAACGCTCACGTTACTGGTCCTTATGTTCTTTTCATCTTTCACGACACCTTTTACTGCTTCCACTACGGCGTTAGCACCTTTTGTTACCTCAGCCATGGCTTTGGAAGCCGTTTCTTGGGTCGTCTCAACTACCAGGTTCACCGTTCCCATGTCCGGAACAACCTGAATTCTCGCAACACCATTTACAGAAACCGTGGGGGTTTCCTGCGAATCTGTGCTGGTCGCTCCTACTGGGAGTAACCATGCTCCTAGTACCACTGCTGCTACAAGTGCTACTGCAAGTAGTGGATTGCTGTAAAACTTTTTCATTTTGTATCACCTCCGTAAAGTAGACGCATATGGAGGCAAAAAGTTTCACACAGCAGTCACAGTCCCAAAAATGGTTTCCAACAGTCTAAAAGTTTGAGTCCCCTGGAAATAGGGCATGAGCCACATGTAGCTCTGCCATGAGCTTCGCAGTAGTGAGTTAAGAAGGTACAAATAGGCGTAACCGTTCACAACCACACTCCCAACAGCATAAAGAAGCCTACCTATGCCTGCTTTTGGCAAGATAAAGCCAAGCAGTGCTCTTAGGATCGACCGCGAAAGCGCGAAAAACACCAAGAATGAGAGTACCAATGACAAAGGCTGACCATAGGAAGGGTCCGCTCCGAGGCCACTTACAAGCTGAAAAATCCAATGAGTGAGCTGTGTAGTTATGAAACTACGTGATGCCACCGTGAGAAAAACACTTAGCGTGGTTGCCAGGGCTCCTGCCCCACTGAGAAGACCAGAAACAGCAAAGTAAACCACAACAGCAACAGTGATCCAATCCAAGGGTGCCACAGTTAAATGCCTTCCCTTTCATCACCATCACTTGCAGTGGCCGTACTGCTGGGACAACAGTCCTTTAAAGGGCACTTTTCGCACAAGGGCTTCCTTGCCAAGCAAATGGTCTTGCCATGGCGCATGAAGGAGTAAGAAAGAAGTCCCCAGTACTCAGGTGGCAGCAACTGTCTAATTTCCTCCTCAGCTGTGTCAGCATCCTTGTACTCAAACCCGAGCCTGCTTAATACCCTGAGTACGTGACGGTCAACCACCACGGCAGGCTGGCCAAAAGCTCCCAATATCACCATGGAAGCTGTTTTTTTACCCACACCAGGAAGTTTTGTAAGCTCTTCAACTGTGCTTGGTACCTCACCATGGTACTTTTCCACCAGCACCTGGCAACACTCTTTGAGCCGCTTTGCTTTTGTTTTGTAGAAATTCACTGGATAAATGGCTTTCTCCAGTGCTTCCACATCAGCTTCCGCCACGGTTTCTGGAGATGGAAAGCGACGGAAAAACTCTTTTGTTATTTCGTTAACGGATTCATCGCTGGCCTGAGCAGCCAGCAGAGCAGCAATGAGAAGCTGGTAAGCATTATCAAACTGCAGGTCGAAATGCAAACCATTCTGGTGGGTTTCAGATAAGATCTTTACCACTTTTTGCAGTTCCAACTTTCGTCCCCTCCCACATGAGTATGGCACCGGTTACTGACACATTTAGAGACTCTACTTTGGAAGGTATCCACGCGTTGGCCTTTGCAACGGGCTTCCAAGAATCGCTAAGCCCTTGTCCTTCGTTTCCCAGTACAATGGCAAAAGGCTGCCGCCATTTGAAATCTGGTTTTTCCGAGGACTTGTAAGTGGTAATAACAAACAAATCCCTGCAAAGTTCAATGGCTTCATGCTCAGTGACATAGGCAAAGGGTGCCAAAAGATTACCAGCCAGGGCACGCACAACTTTGGGATTGTAAACATCGGCACTGCCCACAGTGAGCAGTATACCGTATTCAAAGGCAGCCGCGGTTCGCAGAATGGTGCCCAAGTTGCCTGGGTCTTGAAGCTGTTCCAAAACCACGATGCGTTTACGCTTTAGCACTTGCTGAGGAGTCCAATCTCTTTTTTGAGCTATGGCGATCACACCTTGATCTGCAGCCACCTCACTAATGGCTTCCATGACACCTTGAGCACATTGGGTAACAACGGCATTCACCTTTGGCAGGTCCTTGGCATCTTTACTGTACAGAAGTTCTAAGACTTTCCCACCAGCTTGCAGGTAAGCTTCAATAGCTTTGGGACCCTCAATAACAAACTGCCCCTTATCATCGCGCTCCTTTTTGCTGGTGAGAAGCTTCTTTATTTCCTTTATTTTTGGATTCTTTGGGCTTTCAATGAATCTCACGGAAGTAGCTCCTGGGAAGGAATGACCTTCCCACCCATGTCTTTGATTTCTTCCAGTGCTTTCTCTGAATCATCAGGGTTAACATTTACACCCTTCACTGCATCAGATACTACGAAGGTTTCATACTTATAGCGCAAGGCATCCATGGCAGTCTCTTTTACACAATAATCGGTGGCAAGTCCCACAACGAAAACTCTGTTTACACCATGCTCTTTGAGGATTTGGTGCAGCCCCGTACCTTGAAATCCACTGTATGCTTCAAATTCAGGGTGAGTGCCTTTATTAAGAATGATGCCCTTTTCGGAGAGATAAAGCTGTGTGTGAAATTCAGCACCTGGTGTCCACTGCACACAGTGAGGCGGCCAAATACCACCGTATGCTTTGAATGAAAGGTGGTTTTCTGGGTGCCAGTCCCTGGTGTAAACAATTACAGATCCTGCTTCTTCCGCCTTCTTAATGAGAGCGTTCACCACCGGAACAATTTCATCGCCCTGGGGCACCGCTAAGGTGCCCCCAGGACAAAAATCCCTTTGAATGTCCACCACAATGAGCCCATCAGTGGGCTGAAAATCTATCACCTAAACCTCACCATCCCAGCTCTTTCAGGCGAGCCAACCTTTTCTCGCGGTCAGCAACGAACCTCTCGATACCTTCAAAAATGGATTTGGGATCCAAATGCGCTTCCTCAACGACTTCCTCCACGGTGCCACCGGTTCTCCAATTGTTATCCCAGTCGCTGGACAGCGAGTACTCCTCATTCAATTTGGAAAACAACCAAGGCTGCATCAGAGAAAGGCCCTCGTTGGTGATAACCATGGAATCAGCCCAATCAGTGGGTGGCAGAATTTGCATGCGGTAATGTTCAGGTTGCATGTCAAAGAGCTCCCTGCTTATGGCAGCGATGATCTTGACGTTGAAGGCTTTTCTTATTTCCGGAAGTATGCTTACGAGGTTTGCCGTAGTGCTTGTTCCCCTGACAATGATTGTGCCTTGCTTAGGCCGTGCTGGGTCGAAGTCGTTGATGAGGTAAGCACCTTTTGCAGCCTCAAAATAGTGCGCAATGCCCAAAGCCTTTCTGTCAGGTATGGTGATGGGCGGTCTGGTCAGGTGCAAGGCAACTATGGGAACATCCTTACTAAGTGCTTCACCCAGAACTACTGGCACTTCATTGTGCTCCCATGGGTAAAGATTGATTATTTTCCCCTTGGGGAACAGCTGAGAAACACCGGGTGCAAACACCCCGAAGTGGGTACGGGAATCCTCTGCCGTTTCTGGACCTGAGTGTCCAAGAACCCAGATAACCTTTCCCACCTTCAAGGGGCAATCCTGAGCCAGCTGGCTAAGAAGTCTCATGGGGCCGTACTTAAGATAGGCAAATGAGCCATAAGTGGACATAATGACCCAGTAGCCGTTGAATTCTTCGTAGGGGTTCTCAGCCATGTTCACGGTTACCATGCCAGCCGCCAATCCAGAGTTCATAAACTCCGTTATTTCAGAAGGCAGTATGGCACCATCGACATTTGTGGAACGGTCATACCAGCCCCAGCCCGGATTGTCGCCCCAACCTAAACCGAAGCCATGCAGGTTTGTGGATTCTGTTAAGTCAGCAGATGTGGCTATGATTAAGGGCCTGTTGTACTTACGGCCGATTGCAGCGTTTACATAGCTGCCCCATTTTATCAATGCAGCACGGTTAGGTAGCTTTTCTCCAGGTTTCGCAAACAATTCTTCTGGGTACTTGGTGTAGTCGTAAATATCGGGATCTTTGTAAGGGTTTACATCCAATTTGAATGTGGGAACCGCTTTGGGCAAGCTCTCCCCAATGTCAGTGAGTCTGTTGGTGATGTACTCCACCAGTTCACGGTCATTGTGCAGCACGCTCAATGCAATGTCAATGTTGTTCTTGAACTGTTTTAGTTCTTCTTCTTTGCTCTCAGGAGCAGGTTTCCCAAAACCATCATACTCCACACCGTACTTTTCCATGAAACCCTGACGAATTTGCCAGAACAGGGGATCATTCTTCTTTATGGGCGTACCGTGGGACTTATTGTCGTAGACACCGTAGCCGTAACCTTTTCTGGTCTTGAAATACATGGCTGTGGGCAGCAGTTCATCGGGGTGATCCAAAGCATCCACAAATACTTTCCAGATTTCGTTCCAGTCATGACCTTCTAAGGTACCGAATACTCTCCAACCGTGGGAAGCAAACCACTCATCAGGCCCACCAAAGACCACAGAAGAAGTCCTTCTGTCATCAATACCAAAATCGTTCCAGTCCACTAACCAGTAAAGATTACCGAGGCCATAACCCCAAGCGCCGTTCTTGGCTTCATGTGATCCACCTGCCGTGAGCGCTCCCTCTCCCTCTATGGCGAACACTTTGAACTCTGACAAGCCCGCTTTTTTCAGAGCCAATGCCTCTCCAACAGAGGCAGGCAAACCGTGAGCAGATGGACCCGTATTGAATTTGAGGAACATGGTTTTGCCGCCGAATTCTGCGTGACCAGGCAAGCCTCCACGGTGCCTGAAATGAAGTAAATCTTCTGGTAATACGATTTTCTCAGGAGAGATGAAGAATCGCTGATCACCCGTTTCTGAGAAACGGAGGCGAAAAGCGTCGCCAATCATGGCAAGCACAGCATCAACCATGGGAATGGTGTGGCCCGCTGCCAAGATAAAACGATCGCTGAAACGGTATTCAGGACGGCGGATGTCGTATCGCATTTTGCCACCAAACATGAGAGCTAAAAGCATCTGTGTTTTGGAGTGACTTCCACCCGGGTGACCACTCTGCCTGTAATTGAGCATGATATCCATTAGTTCGAAGGAGATGTCCTTCATCTTCTCCCAATATTTGAAGTCATTTTGCATGAAAAAACCTCCTTTAATTGATGGTAAAAACTTGCATAAGTTAATTATAATTTAAACAGCGCCTCATTGTCCAAAAAAGGAGGTCTTTTGATTTATGAAAGAGTTCTTAACCACACGTGAGGATTACCACCTCCTGCATCCACGACAAGTAATCATGCTGGTGGTTGGCGGCTTCGAGAAAGCAAACATGATGCCTTTGGGATGGCATACCATTTTGTCCAGAAACCCATTCTTGGTTGGACTTGCCATTTCACCCAGACGGTTTAGTCACAGTGTACTCATGGACTTCCCCTTCGCCACCATCAACTTAGTGGATAAAACCCTTAAGGAACTGGTAGAAAACACAGGCAAATGCTCTGGAAGAAATGTGGATAAGTTTGAGAAGTTTCGTATTGGTAAAGCTCTTGCGGAGAATGGAAGTGCCTACATTGAAGGTGCACCAGCTTACATGGAGGCAACAAGAAGAGACTATTTTGAAACAGGCGATCACACGTTTTTTGTGCTGGAAATTACAAAATCAGTACTTTTGCGCCCATTCAGTCCTTTATTCCAAATCGCAGGCGATCAGTATCAGCAGTTCTTAGTTGAATAAGCCATGAAAAACACCGAAGTTCTGTGAAAGATTACTTATCCACGGTGTTTTTGACAGCGTACCACAAGTAAAGGTCCATTTCACCCAGAGCCATGTCAAGCTTTTGGGCAACGGGAACGAGTAGCTGTTCATGTGCTTCGTAACGAGTCTTTGTCCAACCCTTAGGTATGTTTTCAATGAGTTTGTAATGATGCATGAGCCTGAGGATGTGCTTGTCCAAGATTGCCACATCCAACAGCCCCACGTTTCTCAAAAAGTGACTGGCCTCTTTCCAGCCAATGCCTTTGAAGTTCTTGACCAGCACAACGCGAGCCTCTGCTGAAGACAAGCTGCCATTAACGACTGAAGGAAGCAAACCTGCTCGCTGACGGTTTTCCAAGATAAACCGAGCACGCTGGTAGGCGAAGCGGTGGCCCACACTGCGTAAAGCATCCTCAAGATCCTCAGGAGCCATTGTTAAGAAGCCTTCCTTGATTTCCTCCTGAGCTCGGATACCACCTTGGGCACTCCAATTTGCAGTGAGCACGCAGAAGCTTAGCTCTGAGAACAGCTGGGCAACATCATGGCGCGGGAAGTTTTTGAACTGAGAAACTCGCTTGGAAACAAGGTCCTCGGCTTCATCCTTGACGAGGTCGATAAGTTCTTCCAGTGAAAATGCCAATCCTAATCTTGCGGAAAAAGGACTGGGATTTCGCGCCACGGTCTTATCTCCTCCTTGCTTACTAAGCAGTTTACAGCTTTAAATGTTACTCCCCTTCTTTTTGCCCACTTCATGGCATTTGCAAATTCCTCATCCATGGCACTGTGAAAAGTGACAGCCTCCGCGTCACACCTTTGCACCACAAACACAACCAGACCGTCTCCTTTGCTGGCAAGCTCAAGTAAATGTTTAGTTCCACGCTTTGTGGGCGCATCAGGAAACAACCCCAAACCATCTTGAACCAGCGTTACGGATTTTACCTCCACCAAGCGACCTCCCACGGAGAAATCAAAACGCGAACGGCCCCAGTTTACCTCTTTGAACACGTGAGAGCTACTGCCTAAACCAAGTAAGTCAAAACTTTCAAGGAACAGTTGGTTTGCCAATGCAGCATGGAGACAAACCAGCACAGAATCGTAGCCAAGAACAGCCTCATGGGCGAGTTTGCGTTTTGGGGAATGCACGGGCTTAAGCCACACTGGTGCTCCTGGGTAAATGAGTTCACGTAACCTGCCTGGATTGGGCAGGTACGCCCAATCCGAGTAATCCCCAAAATCCACCAGCAGTTTGAAGCGCTTTTGACGCTCCACAACAGTTCCAAAACGAAGAGGTGGGAACTTCATAAACTGATCGCGAAAGCCCTGACAGGAGCACCGCTACAGCCTTCCAGCTTCAGCGGAGCAACTACTAAGAAGTACTCCTGTTTATCACTTAGCTTGTGGAGATTAGCCAAACCCTCCACAATGAGTACCTCAGAAGAAAGAAGCTTCTTATGAACCACTAAGTCATCACTATGCTCCACACTCATGGCATCAACTCCAAGTAGTTTTATGCCACCAGCAATGAGCACATCAACTTCCTCGGGTGAAACGTTCGCTGACAACTTTTGATCAGTCCTTAGAAGTAATGCCTTATCTTTTAAAGTCGGAGCTAGCTTCTTCAACTTATATAGGCGATCTTCCTTATTTGACAATGTGGATACATCCGCATACATGGCTAGGAGTAAAAGCTGCTCCAAACCAATATGGCTAACGTCCGCCCCGCCCAAGAGTACGTGGTAAGGGGCATCCAAGTGAGTACCCACATGGGTTGACATGCAAAGCCTTTCCAAAACAAACCCATCCTCCAGTGCGGAAACAACACTCACCTGCACCGGTGGATCACCAGGGTAAACTTCCGTGCTTTCAGAAATAGACCTGGTTAGATCAATTACGGTTTTTCCCATCAGCTGCATACAGCGTACTTCCTACTAAATGAGGCAGCCTGCGAAAGCTCCTTAGAAGATAATTCGCCCCGGGTAAAGTGCAAATCCAAAGCATCTTCAAACCCTTCACGTAGTGCATTTTCCAGCACGCCCAGTGTTATGTCTGGAACGATTTCCCTGAGGGAAATGGCTTGAGCCTTTACTTGGGATTCTTGAACGCCAAATAGTTCGGCAGTCTCTCGGTAAATGGGCTCAACCATGATTGACCCATGCTGGAGAAAACCCCAGGGCTTCCGGGCTTGAGCTGAACCAATGAGCTTCTTACCTGCCACCCCAACTTCATGCCCTGAAAGCTGAACAAAGCAGCTCGCTGGATCGTCCTTACCAGGCAAAGGCGCTGGCAGGAACTCAGCAGGAACACCTAAAAGCTCAAGGCCTTTAATAAGTCCTTGAGACACAAGATAATAGGTCTCCAAAACACTATTACCAAAGCCAGCAAGCGGACCCACGAAAGCATAACTCAGGTCACCCAGATGAAGAACTGCTTTACCGCCTGTGGGTCGCCTGACCACGGGGTAAGAAGTACTGCAAGCCTGCTCCCACTTCTGAAACAGACCAATGGAAATGGTAGGTGGGCACCATGTATAAAACCTTAAAAACACTTGTTCCTCTTCCCGTAATTGTTGGAGAAGCAGGCTGTCCAATGCCATGTTCAAAGACCCTTCTCTGCATGAATCAAATATGACAGTGGCCTTCATGATCGTCATCCGGTTGTGGAGAGCAAAACAATCTCTTCCTCGTGCCCGGTGACCAGGTACTCCTCCGAGATGTTAAGGTCACCCACTTTGGCGCCCATGAACAGATTAAAAGGCACGTTCCAAAGGCGCTTCACCAGTTCGCCAAGCGTTATGGGTTCATCCAGAAGAACTTCTATGCCCTCAGAGGGCACTGATAAAACTTCAGCCATGTGACCTATAATCCTAAGTCGCATACTTCTAAGTTTAATACGTTTTACTCTTCCACAAACCTGTAAAATTGCACACGCATTTGCAAAGTGCTTTATTCAATGAACTGCACCACTTCCTCAAATGGTTTCATGGATTTGGGACCAGGCGTTTCATCAGGGTATCCAGTTGCAATAAGCGCCACTAAATCGAACCCCTCAGGTTTGCCAAGTAGTTTCTCAATGTCACCTTTCGCCTGCATGGGTCCAGTCATCCACACACTGCCCAGCCCCTGTGCATGAAGAGCCAGCAAAAGGTACGCAATAGCAGAAGCCACAGATTGAATCCTTGGATTCGCCAAATCCAACCAGGATTTCATCAGAGCAGCTTCTTCATCATGAGCCATGCGCTCAAGGTAAATCTGATCCCTGCCAGACGGGTAAACCTGAGAATAAACCGCGATAAGGACTGGAGCTTTTCTGAAAAATCCAGCGCGTTCAACCATGGCCTGAGGGTCCTCCATGTGGCGAGCACTTTCTTCCCAACTTGCCACCTTTTGCGCTCTGTTTCTTACTGCGTCGGCTATGGCGTTTATGAGCTCCTTACGTTTAACCACTACAAACTTCCAGCCTTGGTAATTCATCCCGCTGGGTGCGTAGGTCGCTAACTCTAAAGCTTTCTTCAGGACCTCGTCAGGCACATCCCTATCCTGCCAATTCCTTACAGAACGCCTGCTTCTTATGAGCTGTGCAAGTTCTTCAAAATCCATATTCACACACCACCATATCTTCAAAATACCATGGGAATATAGCCTTCATTAACCAGTTTCGCAATTTCAATGGGAATCTGCACATTATCAAAACCAAGATTATCCAGTTTTACCGTGATCTCGAACTTGTCGCTGATGTGTTGGCACGCCATAGGACTGACGCCTGCCTTTACGAGTTCGCCAATAAGTTCCTGTACATCGGGGTCCTCGGCGGCGATTTTTTGACTAATACCGAAAAACTGTACCTTCACATCTTCGTAAAGATTGTCCCTCTTTGACTTCAGCGCCATGTTCAAGGCAGGCATGATAACTTGCTTGTCCCCCGAGGAAATTACAATGACTACTTTCTTCTTGCTGTTTTGATCGTTTGCCAATTAGTTCACCTCCTTATGTCTATAGATAACCAAAGCAAGGCATTGCTATGCAACGGATCGTGATAGAATTCATTTATATGGAGAACATTTATGAACTAATCAAACAGCGTAGGAGCGTAAGAAACTTCAAACCGGATCCCGTGGATGAAGCGGTGCTGAAACGAATCGTAGAAGCAGCACTGTGGGCACCCTCTGCTGGCAACGTACAGGCACGAATGTTTTACTTAGTTCTAAATCCTCAGATGAAGAAAGCGGTTGCTTCTGCTTGCTTTGACCAAGAACACGTGGAGCAAGCACCAGCTGTAATTGTCGCCTGTACTGACGTTGAGACCATGCGAAGTTTTTATGGAAAACGTGGAACAACTCTTTACGGCATCTGTGATGTGAGCGCTGCTGTGGAAAACATGTTGCTGGCAGCTTGGTCTGAAGGTGTGGGCACTTGCTGGGTGGGAAACTTCGATGAACACAAGCTTCAGAAGGCCTTGAATATTCCAAAACAGTACTTGCCCGTGGCTGTGGTGCCTTTAGGGTATCCCTCTGAAGTACCACCACCGCCTGCTCGTAAATCTTTTGACGAAAGCGTAATCATTCTCTGAAAAGAGGTCCTTTTGGCAGCTTAAGACCATATAATAAGTATGTATGATGGATAAATTACCTGAATATTTGTTTGACCTTTATATCCAGTTGCCGAGAAGGTTCAAAAAACTGTTTTATGCTTCTATGCAGGACCAGGAACTCCAACTGGGGTTAAGTGAGCTGAAAATACTCAACGAACTCGACAAAATTGGCCCCTGTAAGATGTCAGACTTATCAGATGCTTTGGTGGTGACCATGGGCGGTTTAACCCCTCACATGGACAAACTGGTTGAAAAAGGCTTAGTAAGAAGGTTCAGAGACGAAGAAAGAGACAGACGTTTGGTTTTGGTGGAAATAACTGATGAAGGCAAGCGTCTACTGAAAGAAACCAAAGAGCAATTTCTATGCACGTTAGAGCATCACTTAGAAAGATTCCCAAATAAAGAAAGAGAAGAAATTGCAAAAGCCGTGGAAACTCTTAGAAAAGCCTTTGAGTTTTAGGAGTACAAAGACTTATGCAGAGTTAAATAGACTGGTAAGTAAATAATGAAGGAGGGGACCTCACAAAGGTCCCCTCCTTCATTATTTGGTTTTGCGAAAAACTTCCCCGATCAGAAGCCCTATTTCAGGTGCTTAAAGAACGCTTGATCCGCTTTGTAGGCGTAGTAGACGTCCAGTTTACTAGAAACTTCAAACAGGGAGTGCATGCCCCACAGTGCTACTCCGATGTCCACGACGTCAGCTCCTCTGTCAGCCATGAATAGAGCCACCGTACCGCCTCCACCCTCATCAACCTTGCCAAGTTCAGCCATTTGCCATATGACTCCTTCTTTATCGAAAGCGTCTCGTACTTGTGCAAGGAACTCTGCATGCGCATCATTGGCTCCACCTTTGCCCCTGCTTCCTGTGTACTTCGTGAGCACTGGGCCGTAGTGCATTCTCGCAGCGTTCTGCATCTCGTGAACGCTCTTCCAGATGGGATCAACGGCAGCAGTAACGTCAGCTGATAGCACCTTTGTACGGTTCCATGCCTCGTAAAGATCCAAAGGACTAAAAGAAGGCTTGGACAGTGCAATTAGTTTGGAAAGGAAATTGTCGATGAATGCAGACCTCATGCCCGTATTGCCCATGGAACCCACTTCTTCTTTATCAGCCAGTATGACTACGGCAGTCTTCTCGGGCACCTCAGTTAGATCCAATAAAGCACGCAGTGCCGTGTACCCGCACACCCGGTCGTCTTGAGCATAGGCTCCGATGAGTGCCCTGTCAAGACCCACTTCTCTGGGCTTCAGCGCAGGTACAACTTCTAACTCGGCTGACAGCAAATCGGCTTCAGTAATGCCGTAGTTATCATTGAGAAGCTTCAATATGAATTTCTTCACAGGCTCTTTTTCTTCGTCCTTCAGCGGAACGGAACCCACTACCACATCCAATGACTCACCTGGAATGGCTTCATCCATGGTCTTGGACATCTGAACCTTTCTGCCTAAGTGAGGGAGAATGTCTGGAATTATCAAAACTGGATCCTCGTCCTTATCTCCCACGGAAATCTCCACAACAGTACCGTCGGTCTTCACTACCACACCATGCAAAGCCAAAGGAGTAGAAACCCAATGGAAGTTCTTTATACCACCATAGTAGTGAGTCTCTAAAATGGCAATTTGCTCATCTTCCTTTAGAGGTCTGGGCTTGAGATCCAACCTAGGTGCGTCCACGTGTGCTACTACGATGTTGACTCCCTCGGTAGCGGGCTTTTCACCTAAAACAGCAAAAACCACACTCTTTTTGCGGTTTTCAAAATAGACCTTCTCCCCTGCTGTCCAGGGTCCTTCCAGTTCTTCCAAGTTACGAAAACCCTTTTCTCTGGCTTCCTTTATGGCCTGAGTAACAGTTTCGCGTTCAGTCTTTGCCACAGTCATAAACCTCATGTAATCCTTGGCGAAGGATTCAATCTCTGAGAGCGTGGCTTCGTCAACTTTCAAATGGCCGTTTTTCCAGTTAATCATGAGCTCTTCAAAATTCACCACACATGCGCCTCCTTCATTTACAAACAAATATAGTTTAACATTCCATTCAAGTCAACGATGCCAACAGAGTTTGTTATAATTCTCTTGTGCGAAAAAAGTACCTTCTCCTTGGTATAGCTGGCGGAACAGGTTCAGGTAAGACCACAGTAGCAAAGACCTTACACGATATTGTCCCTAAGGACCAAGTGACCATGCTTAGCATGGACTCCTACTACAGGGATTTCCCTGACCTGAGCCTGGAAGAACGTCGTAAGTTGAATTATGATCACCCAAATGCCTTTGACTTCGATTTGCTGTATGAACATTTGCAGATGCTCATACAGGGAAAACCCATAAGAGTACCTGAGTACTCTTTTGAACTTTATGGCAGAACTGGTAAATACGAGATCTTGTTCCCCAGACCAGTAATCATCGTAGAAGGCATCTTGCTGTTTTACGATGAGCGCATCAGAAACTTGTTTGACATAAAGATTTATGTGGACACTGATGCTGACGTGAGAATACTACGAAGGTTGAAGCGCGACGTGGAAAAAAGAGGTCGTACCCTGGATTCCGTTATTAAACAGTATTTAGAAACAGTACGTCCCATGCACATACAGTTTGTGGAACCCACCAAACGTTTCGCTGATATTATCGTTCCAGAAGGCGGAAAGAACATGGTAGCCATGGACATTATCAAGGCAAAAATACAAGTGCTACTGCAAGAGCTCTATGATACTGAAAACAACGAACATGATAATGATTCCTCTGTTTCGGGGGAGGAAGGAGACATATGAACAAGATGGAAGAAGAGCTGTTGGCGGCTGTGCGCGCCATTAACACGAGCATGTTGGCGAGTGACGGCCATACCACCATATCCATAAAACTGGAAAACGGCAACATACTGGCAATTGTAGGTAAAAGAGATCCATTTGTTACTGAAGAAGATCTGGTTGAAATTGAACCCAGCGGTGAAGTTTTGAGAGGAAATCCAGATGAGGAAATTTTGATCCACTTGGATATTTACAGACACTGGGAGAACGTGAAGGCGCTGATTCATTCCTATCCAATGAGTTTAGTGAATTTGGCTCTGGGTCGGGTGCCCATGGCAGAAAACGTTGAACCAGGCATGCTGTTTCAGGACTTACAAATCATCGCTGCACCACCTCTGGACAGAAAGCAACTCGTGGAACAAATAAAAGACATATTTGATGTGGGTGTAGCTTTAGTTACAGCCGACTTTGGACTGCTTTTAGCTGGGGAGAGTTTGTGGGAAGTATTCTTTCGCTTGCAGCAGCTGGAAGAGCTGGCCGAGCGCATCACGTTCAAAAGCGTCATAGGGCACTAAGCATATGGAATACGTGAAAAGGTTCTTTTCCATTGAACTTAAACCGGGTATGACAAACGTCACCGAACTTTTTGTGCTACAGCAGAAAACTTACGGTTCAAAAAAGAAGGATGGGACTCACTATGCTAACTTGATCCTTTCTGATGCCAAAGGAAGCATTAGAGGCTTCTTGGAGCTTAATGACAATGGATTGATAAACATTGAAAACGGCCAACTAGTTTGCTGCACGGGTAACATTGGAGAGTTTAACTCTGAAGTAACCATGTATGTGTCTCACATGGAACAAGTGGATCTGTCTTCAATTGACGAGCGAACGTTGGCATTGCTTTATCCCAGCGTGGAAGATTTAGAACAGCTTAAGGCAGATCTAAGAAACATGGTAGACAGCATCGAAAACACTGAAATGAAACTGCTACTGGAGTACGTGCTGTATGAAAAACTTTGGGACGAATTCATAAAGAAACCGGCAGCCAAGAGCATTCACCACGCACGCATTGGAGGACTTTTGGAACACTCTGTTCACGTAGCAGAAATTGTTAGTGATCTTTCAAGGTTCTATCCTGACGTAAACAGAGACCTGGCTGTTACAGGGGCACTTTTACATGACATTGGCAAAGTAGAAGAAATGAGTATACCAGGTGGCGATTACACTGATAACGGCAAACTGCTGGGACATGTGGTCCACGGTTCACTGATGCTGGCTAAATTCATGGATGATCTGGGTTTAGAAGATTCTCTAAAACAAGCACTCCTCCATATCGTACTGAGTCACCATGGGGAAAAAGAATGGGGATCTCCAGTTAAGCCTAAAACTTTGGAAGCTTTACTGGTTGCCATGGCAGATCGTACCGATGCATATTTAGACCACGCCCAAAAGATTTACCGTGAGACCAAGGCTAAAGGCCTAAAATGGTCTCACTACAGCGAACCTTTAGACGCATCCATATTTGTGTTGGACGAGGATTCTAACTGATACTGCCATAAAGCCTGTACACACTGTGGTTATCCATAGCCCACTCATATCGCTGTTAATACCAAACCTATTGACTATATGGGAAAATGTGGTATATAATACGTTCGGAGGGTGCAGTGCATAACCCTCTAAAAACCAGGAGGTGGACAAAGATGACAAAACCAGAATTGGTAGATGCCTTGGCAGAGAGGACAGGAATGAAGAAGAAAGATGCAGAGCTGTTTTTGAATGCTTTCATGGATGTGGTCACGGAAACTGTAAAAAGTGGTGAACCAGTGGTTTTAGTGGGCTTTGGTAAGTTCATGCTGCGCGAGAGAAAAGCCAGGAAAGGTGTCAATCCAAAGACCCGTGAACCCATCGACATCCCAGCGAAGAAGACCGTGGTATTCAAACCCGGAAAAGAACTTCGCGACTAAAAAGACGAGACAGAAAACCAGTAAGGGATCCCAAATGTGGGGTCCCTTTTTTGTTTAGGGAACTGCCACTTTTCAAAGTGAAAGCGCAAAAACCGTCAATTAAGTGCCTTCCCGTTTAAGCACGGACTTAATAGTAAGCAATAGTATTTTAATGTCGGTGGAAAGGACATTGGGGCTGGTTATGTAAAAAAGGTCAAAGAAAAACTTGTGCTTAAAGTCAACGCTGTAACTGGCATACACCTGTGCATACCCTGTGAGTCCGGGCTTCACAATGAGACGCAACCGGAAATCCTCTACCTCGTCCAGAGCTTTTTCATAGAACTCCGGCCTCTCGGGCCGCGGACCTACCACTGACATGTCTCCAACAAGTACATTGAAGAACTGAGGAAGCTCATCCAAACGCGTCTTCCTCAAGAACTTCCCCACCCGTGTGATTCTGGGATCATCTTCACTGGCTAGCACAGGACCTGTATGTTTTTCAGCATCGGGTATCATGGTCCTGAACTTTATCACCTTAAAGGGTCTCCCACCCTTGCCCAGACGCTTTTGAGTGTAGAAAATAGGGCCAGGGCTATCAATGATAATGGCCAAGGCAATGAAAGGTAACAGCACCAGTGTTATGGTACTGCCCAAAAGTCCGACGATGATGTCCACAACCCTTTTTAAAAACACCTGTACCCGATCAAATACCCACGAGTGAATAAGGATAAAAGGATGATCATCGAAAGATACCATGAGCCCATTAAGAAGAGCCATCTGCTCCACAGTGGGGTCGATTATGACTGGTTTTCCGTGTTCAATACCCCTTTTCAGTTCTTCTACGAGGTCCACACCAGCGATGACAATGGCATCTGCTTGATCAATGGACTCTGCCATGTGGGAAGAAAGCACCGACGCGGTTCCGGCATCAATCCCCCGAGCAAAAACACTGGAAAAGGGTTCCTCCGATATGAACCGTACCTTTATCCAGGTAACAACAAAAAACAACAGTATTTGATACAGAAGCGCGTAAAGTACCACACTTCTTGGGAAAGCAAAAGCTCTTAGCCAGAAAGACAGCACCAATGAAGCAAGACTGGCTCCTGCTATGGAGATCACCGTAGCCCACCCGATGTCTTCAAAAGACCTGGTGTAGGTGGCATAGGCGTCCAAGTAATACATGAGAAACATGAAAATGAGTGCTGACCAAGGTAGAACTATTAACATGGATTCCAAGTTCTCTGGAGGTATGGGATAACCAAACTTGGTCAGAGAGGCTAAGGCGTAAGAAGAGAGGAAGACCAATAGGTCAATTACTGCCCACATTTGAAAACCAGTCCTTCAATCGCTTTTCCGCATACTCCGTGTCAACCTGTAGCAAATCTGCTACTGCCTTTGGGTCTAAACCAGCAATGGCTACTGCCTGTCTGAAAGCTCTCCTCTCCGCTTCCAGTAGAACCTCTCTTAAAGGCCTCAAGGCTGGCTTTGGCTCCATAACCTGAGCAGGGAGCAAGTCCAAAGTGAGGACTTTGCCAGAACAAAGGGCCACAGCTCGCGCTATGATGTTTTCAAGCTCTCTAACGTTCCCGGGATAATCATAAGCCATCAAAGCTGCCATGACTTCTGGAGTAACCCCTGTTACCTCCTTACCCGTCTCCGCAGCATATTTCTTGATGAAATGGTCAGCCAAGAGCGGTATGTCTTCTTTTCGTTCGCGAAGCGGAGGAAGCTGTATTTGAACCACGTTCAACCTGAAATAAAGATCTTCCCTGAACTTACCGCTTTTCACCAAGCTTAGAAGATCCTTGTTGGTAGCTGCTAAAATCCTGACATCCACGGGTATGGACCTGGTCCCACCGATATGCTCAATGACGTGTTCCTGTAGCACACGGAGGATTTTCGCCTGAAGCATGGGACTCATGTCACCAATCTCATCAAGGAGAATGGTGCCGTGATTTGCCAGCTCAAACTTTCCTACTTTGCGTTCATCAGCACCGGTAAAGGCCCCTCTTTCGTAACCAAACAGTTCACTTTCTAATAGATCTTCAGGAATGGCAGCACAGTTCACTACCACAAATGGCCCCTTGTTTCGGGGTGAGTTGTAGTGAATCGCTCTACTGACCAACTCCTTTCCAGTACCCGACTCTCCCGTTATAAGCACAGTAACATCAGTAGAAGCCACTCGTCCGATGAGCTTGTATACTTCCTGCATGGCGGCAGACATGCCCACCATGAGTGATGACGTTTCCTTGCTCCCTTTTATGGGCAGTACTTCAGTGGTTTTGGAATAGTCCAGTGCTTTACGAACTTTTTCTGCCAAATCATCGATGTCAAAAGGCTTGGTTATGAAATCGTAAGCACCCCTGCGCATGGCTTCTATGGTCACATCGGAGGTTCCATAGGCAGTTATGACGATGACTGGTATGTTTTGCACAACAAGCTGCTCAAGAACAGCCAAACCGTCCACTTTTGGCATGCGAAGGTCCACTACGGCACAATCCACATCTTGATTGCTTGCAAGCTTAAGCGCTTCTTCGCCATCTTCAGCCGTTATTACTTCCAGAGACTGCTGGGAAAGCACGGCTTGAACCAGTTCTCTTATGGATGGCTCATCATCAGCCACCAAAACTACGGGCTTCTCGTTAGATTTTTTGCTACGCTTTGCCACCTTTTCCTCTCTTTTTTCCATGGCTATTTTCGTATATGGGCGAGACGAACTGTGTTATTCCCCGCCCTAAGTGACAACTTCTTTCAAACGACCACTATGGTTTATATGGTCATTCTTCGGGTTGATCAGCTGTTTTAAGCTCGGGCTCTCGCTTTAGTCCCAACCTGGTTTCCATCTTTTCGGGAGCAGTACCACTGCACACACGCACCCCGGTATCCAAATCAAACAGATGGGCGCCTGTGAGGTCCATGTAAATGTCATACTCCATGCCCATTGAAACTGTGCGCACAGCAGAAACTCGTCCCACTAGCTCAAAGTCGTCCATGGTGAAGTGGACGTAAGTTTCGGTTCCCAGTCTTTCAGCCACATCACTAACGCAGTGCAAAATCCAACCCGGATTCTCAATGTTCCGGGCTTCGTCAGCCAAGTGAACATCCTGAGGCCTTATGCCCATTAGAACTTTATCCTTTGGATAGTCCTTAAGTGCAGCTGCCATGTCGGCAGTAACAGGCACCTTCAACCCATTGTGCTGCAGATAAATCTGACCTTCCTCAGTAACAATATCCATGGTAAGGAAGTTCATCGGAGGGGTACCAACAAAACCTGCTACGAACTGGTTCGCTGGGTATAAGTACAGCATTTGCGGGCTGTCCACTTGCTGCAGGGTACCCTCCATCATGACAGCCACGCGATCGCCCAACGTCATTGCTTCCACTTGGTCGTGGGTAACGTATATGGTGGTAGTTGGAAAATCTTTATGCAACCTGAGCAACTCGCCTCTGGCTTGGGTTCGTAGTTTCGCATCCAAGTTAGACAGTGGCTCGTCCATGAGGAACACCTGAGGCCTCCTGACCAAAGCCCTTGCCAGAGCCACTCTTTGTCTTTGGCCACCGGAAAGCTCTCGCGGTCTTCGGTTAAGCAGCTCCTGCAAGCCTAACCATCCTGCAACCTCGTCAACCCTGGCTTTTATTTCTTCCTTTGGCAAACCCCTAAGCTTTAACCCAAAACTTATATTGTCAAACACGGACATGTGCGGGTACAACGCATAGTTTTGGAAAACCATGGCAATGTCGCGGTCCTTTGGATGGACGTCGTTCACCACACGGTCTCCAATGTAGATGGTCCCTTCGGTCACGTCCTCTAACCCAGCTATCATCCTTAAAGTTGTGGTCTTTCCACAGCCACTAGGACCTAAAAGCACGAAAAACTCACCATCTTTAACTTCCAGTGTTAAGTCCTTTACGGCTACAACGGTGCCGAATTTCTTCCACACATGCTCAAGATAAACCCTAGCCAATTTGTACTACCTCCCCTTTTCTACTACTGTGTGGGCCTGTAGGGTGTAGCCTTTCCAGGTCCAGTAACTTGTTTCATTATTTCCTGGAAGTAATGCTCCCAGTCCAATTGGCTTGGCGTGGTCACGTTACCAGAAGAATGAGAATAACCCACCATGTACAAGGCTCCAAATATGAGAGCCACAAGTAAGCCAACCACGATTAAACCCTTAAGAACCTGTTTCATCTTCCCTCTCTCCCTTAACATCAAAATACTTTAATACTTCCATGGGAAGTGGGAACACAATGGTACTATTTTTCTCAACAGCTATTTCTGACAACGTTTGCAGCATACGGAGCATGACACCAACCCTGGTAGAACCAATGACCTCAGCGGCTTGAGCCAACTTCTCAGATGCTTGGTATTCACCCTCAGCGGATATGATCTTTGCTCGACGCTCACGTTCCGCTTCTGCCTGCTTTGCCATGGCACGCTTCATATCCTCAGGTAAGTCCACTGCCTTGATCTCCACACCGGTAACTCGAACGCCCCAAGGATCAGTGGCTTTATCCAGATCAAGCTTTAGAACCTCGTTAAGCTTTTCGCGTTGGCTAAGCATGTCGTCCAGTTCATGAGACCCCAATACGGAGCGAAGCATGGTTTGCGCCAAAAGTGTGGTAGCTTGCCTATAGTCTTGAACTTCCAGCACAGCCAATTTGGGATCAAACACGTTGAAATAAACCACAGCATCTACGGAAACGGGAACGTTATCACGTGTGATGATGTCCTGTTTTGGGACGTCAATGGTAGTAGTACGCATATCAACAAACAGGGTCCTGTCAATGCCCCACGGTAAGATCACATTTAGACCTGGTTCGAGCACTGATTGTAGTTTACCGAAACGTAGCAGGACTGCTCGCTGGTACTGGTTTACCACCTTAAGCATGCTTGGCAGTGTTATGGTGAGAATGATAAAAAGTATGATCATGCTCGCAGTATCACCGAGCATGGCTCGCCAAAATCCAAGACCAGCCCAGATCAGTGAGAAAACTGCCAATACAACTAATGTGCTCTTCTGTTTGGAGGAATAACCCAAGATGAGCCATACCAGGAGCCAAACTATGCCTATTCCGAGTAAGAATAAACTCACTGTTCTTCCAATCACGGTTCCGGGCATATACCCTTACCTCCTCTCTGGCACACACAGGTTAGTGCCAGAAGGACTATTGCACTGCCCAAAGTGAACAGCCCTCAGTTGTATTTTAGCAGAATTTTATTCAGCTGGTTTAGGTTTTTCTCCAAGTCGCCTTTAAAAACGCCACTACCGCTTACAATCCATTCTGCGCCGGCACTTAAAACTGACTCCACGTTGGAAACATTGATGCCACCGTCTACTTCAATGACGTAGTTGAAATCCTGATATTCTCTTTTCCATTGATAAAGGGTCTCCACCTTATTTAAAGCTTCTGGTAAAAACTCCTGACCCCCAAAACCCGGGTTAACACTCATTACAAGAACTAAGTCCACCATGTGCAGTACGGGCTTTAACAGCTCCAAAGGTGTTCCCGGATTAAGCGTAATCCCTGCTTTACATCCAAAGGTTTTTACCTGCTGAATGAGTCGATGAATGTGATAAGTAGCTTCTACGTGCACTGTTAAGAGATCTGCTCCCGCTTCTTTAAAACTCTCTATAAAATGCTCGGGATTCGCAATCATGAGATGAACATCCAGGAAAAAATCGCTGTGTTTCCGCAGGCTTTCCACTAAGGGTATTCCCATGGAAATATTCGGTACAAAATGGCCGTCCATGACATCCACATGGAGCGTATCCACTTGGTAACGTTTTAAAATGTCCAATTGGTCCTTCAAGCACCATAAATCGGCTGATAAAAGCGAGGGAACGAGTTTTCTCATCTTTTCTTTGCCTCCTCCTGCTTTTTGAGGTAGTAAAGGTAGGAATTATAGCGTGATTCCGCAATAAGCCCTTTCTCCACGGCTTCCTTAACCGCACAATGGGGTTCTTTTAAGTGCAAACAATCTGAGAAGAAGCAGTTCTTTGCCATGGCTTCGATCTCAGGGAACATCCGCTGGATATCCCATGGGTTCATGGGAGGCATTTCCAAAAGAGAAAAACCAGGTGCATCCACAACATAAGTGTCCTCAAAAGGCAACAGCTCAACCCAGCTGGTGGTGTGCTTACCACGTCCAGTGCGTGAAATATCTCCCACCCGCACTGGTGCTTCTTTCCAAAGAGCCTTTACGAGGCTACTTTTGCCAACACCAGTGGGACCACTGAAAAGCACAGTCTTCCCTCGAAGGCGCTCTTTGAGGACGGTCAAATCGTAGTGAACTGAGGTTACCATGACCTCATAGCCCAGTTTTGTATACAGGTCAACCCAAGGATCAACGTCTTCCTTTTGAACCAGGTCAGCTTTGTGAAAAAGAAGTAGAATTGGTATATCTTGCAGTTTTCCTAAGCCCAGTGTCAAATCAAGATACCGCACGTCACACTGCGGATTCTTAAAAGAGTGAAGGTAGACGAGCAAATCAAGGTTTGCCACAGGTGGTCTGAGAAAGTAATTCTTCCTACCCGCTGTTCGTTCCACCGAGACTTCAGTATCGCTTACCTGATAGAACCAGACACGATCATTGACCAAGATTTTTTCCTGCTCCCAGACCTTCTTCTTTGCTAAACCCAGGTGAGTGCGGTCCTCATGCGCAATTACTACGTTGTAGCGTTCCCTACGCATTACCCTTCCCAAGAGAAGAACCCTCATTTGGGCGACCAGACCTCCATGTCCACCGAAGTTCCCTCATAACGGTATACACCACTACGCGGTGTCTGCGCTTTTACAACTTCCAACTGCGTGCTGGTAGTAGCCGTGCGCTTTATCTCGCCCACCTTTAGCCCCGCACTTTCCACAGTGGAGCGGGCTTTATCCAGTGTCAAACCAATTAGTGGAGGTACGCGGACCAGCTTTGGTATACCCACGGTAATATTCACTGCATCGCCCACCACTGTTAGCTTACCAGAAGCCGGATCTTGACTCTTGACAACAAAGCGATCGCCAGTTTGCACCTCAGTGATAGAGCCAATGCGTAAGTTCAGACTCTTAATTTTGTCAATGGCGTCCGCAGCCACAGTACCCACCACGCTCGGAACCTCTACCAGTTTCAATCCCTTTGATACAATGAGCTTTACCTGCTGGCCAGCAGGTGCTAAAATGCCGCCGTCAGGACTCTGGGCAATGACCACACCTGGAGACACCGTAGCGTATTCATATTCCACCGAAGCGGCATACTTTGCTTTAGCGATTTCCTCCAAAGCTTGATTCACTGTTAGGCCTGTTACTGCGGGAACACGTCCTACATTTTGTGCTCCCACAGGCAATGTCATAAGCAAACACAACAACAAGAGCAAAGTACTTAGCTTATGGACCATTTAATATCACCCTTCCTTGTGTGCACAAAAACCCCATGAGCTGACCACCCCTTAACGATTAATTCCGCCCTTTCTATTTCCACGTCATCAACACGCCAGTCAGTGGTTATGTAGCGCTGAACCCAAGGACTCAAAACGCTGCCTAAAATTGTCGCTAATAGCAAAGAAAGCAGAAGATTAACGAAAGAGAATAAACCAAAAACAATGGAAAACACGATAAACAAAACAGCAAATACTAATGCGGTAACCACCGTGGTAGTGCCACATCGGGGGTGTACAGCTAAATCTTTTTCCCCGCTGAGCAGGCGCCCCTTAGCCTCCTGTGCAGCGTGCAGTACTAAGTAGGGATCGCTTATGCCCTGTATGATGAAGCCGTTTGGGTTACTCAGACCAGAGAGTTTGAGGGGTACAAGTTCTTCCAATACATGAATGGTTGCGTGTTCCAGAGCATGGTTCTTCCTCACTTCAGGGTGAGCCAGTAAATAGAACAACTGAACAGGCGCATTAATGAGTGACATTATGGCAACACCTAAGAAACTCAGCGGCAGAAACAACATGAGGAAAAACATAAAGGAAAACAGCGCCAAAATCGCATAAAGGAAGAATATCACAGGTTACCCCACCTCATGTGAAATACCACATAACGTAATATGCGATAAGGTTCTCCCAAAGCCTCAAACACAAAACTTGGAGGTAAAAGCCTTATAAAATCAGCCACTTCAGGTGAGTATTGTACCAGAACTAATTTTGATCTGTTCAGAGCATCTGCCGAAAACACGTAGCTCATGTAGTCAAGAAGTACACCGAGTACGGCAAAGAAGTACAAAATCTTAGTGGCACCGGACAAGAGCGAACCAAAAATACCCACCAAAAATATCCAACGTAGTACGGGTTTTGCGCTGTGGTAAACATGCCAGAAACTGCTGCGCATTTGTAAAGCCTCGCCCACTGCTCTTGAAATCAAGTTTAGGTTCCAAACATTGTTGTACATGAGCATGCGCTCGGGAAAGTACACAAAATCATTCTGTGGGTCCATGTAAGGAAAAACAATGTCCGGTCTTACTTTAAACCGCACTAGGGAGTCCCAAGGAAGAAGGCGCGGAAAGACCTCACTAAGGCGCTCGGTGAGGGGTACTACTTCCCTGGACCAAGTATTGTAAATGCCACTGTTTATGAGCAGCACCGCTACATAGTAGACAAAAAGTACCACACCAGGTAAGATGGCCAATGGATTAAGCACCAAACACACCTTCTTTTTCTCTTAGGCCTTTCACAAAGGACGCAGCATCCTGTTTCTTCCTTCCCTCTAGCTGCAAGCTAAGAATCTCCAACGATCCTTCGCCCGTACCAACATAGAGGGCATCTTTGACAGCTACATAGTGCCCCGGGCTCAACGATGCTTCAGCACTACTGAGGCGAACTTTGAAAATTTTCACCAGTTTTGAAGAGAGCGTTGTTTTGGCACCCACATCAGCTAGAGCACGAACCTGATTTCGTATGCTATGAGCCGACTTTTGCCACTCAATCCAATACTCATCAGGCGTAAATTTGGGAGCATAAGAAGGTTCACCCATTTGCGGAAAGCTGTTCAAACTTCCGTTTTCCAGTTTAGCAAAAAACTCATCCAGCAAACCCATGGAAACCTGCTGCAACTTTGGTGTAAGAGACAAGTAGTCATCATCTGGACCAACGGGTACGGATTCTTGCAAGTAGATGTCCCCCTCATCCATTTTTTCAGAGATTTTCATCAG
>DUSQ01000025.1 GCA_012842545.1 Coprothermobacter sp. | reverse complement strand
CCACTTGGCATCGCCCCAGTAAACCACAGCAGCCGCCCCCACTAAAGATAACAACGAAGCCGTACGTGTGAAAAAGAGCGGGTCGATAAAGGAGGCGACCAGCCCTGCCGCGGCTACACCGCCCAAGCTCAGTTTCCTGCCTCTGGGTATGGAAAGCATGACACCGTACATGAGCACACTGCGAAGCACTGAGGCAGAAAAACCATAGAAGAAGATCAGGAACGAACCAAACAGCATAGCTGTCAGCTTGTTCTTGCTCCACCTGTAAACGTAACCCATGAGTAACGTTGTTTGCAAACCCGATATGGCAAAAACATGCAGGATTCCAGTTTTTATGGCCTGTTCCTGTATCCTCACAGGCAGTGGACTGCCCAAGACAAGTGCATTCAGCAAAGGACCTGATTTTAGCTGCGTCAACCTGTCTTCCATGGCTGATCTCAAACTAAACAAAGGTGTTTTAACTGCATTCACATTCACAGGAACGGCGCAGTGGTACTTCTGCCACTTCATTTGGAAAGTACCGCTAAGCACGCCAACCTTACTGGAACACACTGGCACAAAACCGGCGTAATAACCCTTTCCGTCAGAATCTACTATCACGGTGCCGCTGAAAACCTGCCCATCCATGCTCTTGGACTTGTAAATGCTTCCGTAACCAAGCAGCATTACCGCAATACCCACAACTGCTATCCAGCGTTTGTCTTTCAGCACAAAGAACAGTGGAATAAACAATACTACGCCCCAAGGATAAAACCTAAGTGAAAGAGCAACTGCGACCGCCGTAAGAGTCATTGGCTTAGCGGACCGTTATCATGTCCTTAATATCGGCAAACTTCTTCTCACCGATTCCGCTAACGTTCTTTATTTCATCAATGGTCTTAAATGGCCCTTTGGTTTGCCTGTATTCCACAATTCGTGCTGCAAGCGTTGGACCAATGCCAGGTAGCGAGTCCAACAGTTTTTCATCAGCCGTGTTTATGTTAATGAGCGAACTTGTGGAACCTGCCAAGTTCCCGCCACTTCCGATGACCACTCCCCCAGAAGGTTGAGGCGTGCTTGGCTGCACCCCTTGACTCGTATTCGTACTTTGTTGCTCACCCATCTTTGGCACGTAAATCATCATTTCATCAGAGACGTGGCTGGCTAAGTTCAATTTGGTAAGATCAGCATCGGCTGTTGGTCCTGCCAGGTTTACCACATCATTTATGCGTTGAGTTACCTTAGCAGTGTAAACTCCAGGGTGCTGCACCGCACCTGTCACATAAACACTGACCAGCTCGGACTCCAAATCAGCACTGGAACCAGCGCTTGCACTGGCCACATTGGTAGAAGTCTCAACCATCGGTAGACCACCCATTTGCGGGTCTTTTGAACCAAGCACGCTGGAAGCACCCAAGCGGTATCCCACTTCAAAACAGATTGCCCCAACTAAAAAGAAGGCTACCACCCAAGTGGCAGCCTTCTTCCACCCACCTGCTAAACTATGAAATTTATTATCTTGTTCGGAACGTAGAAACACTTCTTGTAACCGCCTTCCCCAGCAGAAAAGTACTTAGAAAAGTTTTCACTACTCAAGACTGCTTCCTTTACCTCTTCCTCGGTAGCACCGTTACGAACAACCACTGTGCCCCTGAACTTACCGTTTATTTGCACAGCCACTTCTACAGTTGCTTCTTGAAGCAAACTTTCTTCCCACTGTGGCCAACTTTGTTCGTGAATAGAAGGAGCGTTACCAAGCATGGCCCAAAGCTCTTCTGCCAAGAAAGGCACAAAGGGCGCAAGCACTTTGGCAAAGGTTTCCAGCAGGGTCCTCATTACGCCGCGACTGACCTTTTCATCGTAATCAGTTACTTCGTTAAGGAACTCCATCATGGCTGCAATGGCAGTGTTGAACCTGTAATTGTCCTCAATGTCCTCAGTGACTCTGTACACCAAGCGGTTCACTGCCCTGAGCGCTCTTTCATCGTACTCACCTATGTCCTTCGGAACCGCTTCCAATGTCACACCCACTGCTTCTTTTACCTCATCAGCGTGCTTGCAGTAGAAGTTCCAAATGCGCCTAATGAATCTGACAATACCTTCCAAGCCCTGTTGACTCCATTCAAAATCCTTTTCCGGGGGTGCCACAAACAGCGTGTACATGCGGGCAGCGTCAGCGCCGTAATCTCTGAGTATGTCATCCGGGTCTACAATGTTGCCCTTGGACTTTGACATGGCTGAGCCCCCCAAGGTTACCATACCCTGGGTAAACAGCTTGCTAAAAGGCTCTTCCACCGTCACATAGCCCATATCCTTTAACGCCTTTGTAATAAAACGGCTGTAAAGCAGGTGAAGTACGGCATGTTCCACACCGCCAATGTAAATGTCCACTGGCATCCAATAATCTGCCAGTTCCTTACTAAAGGGCTCTTGCTCGTTGTGGGGGTCGACGTACCTTAGATAGTACCATGAGCTGTCCACAAAAGTGTCCATGGTATCAGTTTCACGCCTTGCTGGCCCACCGCATTTTGGACAAGTGGTTTGTACGAAGTTTTCATCAGTGGCTAACGGAGAAACCAAATCCCCGGGCAAGTAGTCCACTTCCCTGGGTAAGATTACTGGCAGCTCATCCTCAGGGACTGGTACCGTTCCACAGTGTTCACAATAAACCACGGGAATGGGAGCGCCCCAGTACCTCTGACGGCTTACCAGCCAATCCCTTAGTCTGTAAGTCGTGGATTTCTGCCCTAGTCCATGCTCTTCCAAGTATGTTGCCATGAGCTTCTGTGCTTCTTCAGAAGTTTTTCCACTGTAAGGTCCACTGTTTACCAACACGCCGAAATCCGTGAAGACCTCACCGATTTTTACCTCTTCACCATTTTTTGGAACTACCACCGGCCTTATGGGAATGTTGTATTTCACTGCGAAAGCGTAATCACGTTCATCGTGAGCTGGCACTGCCATGATGGCACCCGTGCCATATTCAGTAAGGACGTAATCACCAGCATAAATGGGTATTTTTTCGCCGTTAAAGGGATTAACAGCGTATTTTTCCAGAAAGAAACCTTCTTTCTCTTTTTCCGTACTAAGCCTGTCAATTTCAGATTTCAAAGAGACTTTCCT
>DUSQ01000024.1 GCA_012842545.1 Coprothermobacter sp. | reverse complement strand
GCTACAGCCATGCATCTGCTGGCAGGAGATCCTATTTCGTTAAACCTCGTAAAGGCTGGAAATTACACCGATGCAGCTTTAGCTGCTCTAGCCAGAGCTATTGGATTTGTTCCGCTGGTTGGAACCACTGCCATTGCAACAGGTGTATATGGCCCCGTGGGCATGACGTTCATATTCGCCGCTGCCCTATTTGTAAACAACCCGATTATTGCTGCTGTATTAGGTTTTGTGATCATCTTTGCAGAAGTGTATTTGTTGGGCGCCATAGCCGGGTTCTTGGATAAATTTCCAGGCATAAGAAAATCAGCCGACAACATCAGATCGTCAATGAGTCAATTACTGGAAATAGCATTGCTCGTCGGTGGAATTAATGCGGGTAATGCAATGCTCCCAGGCTTGGGAATGCTCCTGGTGATAGGGATCTACTTGCTTAATGAAGCTGCTGGCCGGCCCATAGTACGCATGGCAGTAGGACCAGTAGGAGCAATCATAGTGGGAATTCTGGTCAACATATTGGCTGTCGTCGGCCTGTATATCCCGCCGGCGTTGTAATAGGAGATGCTCGTGGAATCAGTTCTAGGGATTATCACTGTTCTCGGTAGAACTTTGGCGCACGAACATCTAACGATTGATCTTTCATCGAACAAGAGTGATGACTCCAATCTGAATGATGACGCGGCCATGTTAGAAGATCTGCAACAGCTAAAAGCTGCGGGAGTAGATACTGTTGTAGATGTCACCAACAGGGGTATGGGTCGGAATATTGAAAGAATGCAGAAGCTGTCGACCCAATCGGGTTTGAATGTGATAGCTTCCACTGGCTATTACAAGAGCCCTTATCTTCCTCCTGAAGTAGAACGGCTGTCTGTAGACCAACTGTGCGCCGTAATGGAAAAAGAAATAGTGGAAGGGATAGAGGGAACTAAAGTTAAAGCTGCCCTCATAGGTGAAATAGGAACCAGTGACCAAATGACTGATCTGGAAAGAAAGGTTTTTGAAGCGGCAGCAATGGCTCAGCGTAAGACCAATGTGCCTATTTACACGCATACCACTTTGGGGAAACAAGGCCTCGAACAAATACGTTTTCTGGTAGAACACCATGTTAACCCCGCTAAGGTGGTCATAGGTCACATGGATCTTAACCCTGACATGGAGTATTACATACGCATTGCTGAATATGGTTGTTACCTGGGCTTTGACACAATTGGTAAGACCAGCTATCAACCAGATGAGCTCAGAGCAAAGAATATTGCGTCACTTATGAGCCAGGGGTTTGGAAACAGCATTCTTTTATCTCTGGATATTACGCGAAAGTCACACTTAAAGCGATACGGCGGCTATGGTCACGTGTACCTGTTTGAAAAGTTCATTCCAATGCTCTATGAGCAAGGTTTGACGTCGCAGGACGTTGATCGTTTACTTATTGACAATCCAAGTACTTGGTTTTTGCAATAGCATACGATCTTGGTTTTTGCAACGATTCTTACCCGGGAACACTTTTGTAGCCGGCGCGACCACAATGCCTCGGTTCGCGTCGGCTACATTTCTCAGCCTTGCTGCCGAACTTTCAAGTACCACCGCTTCAAACTTTCGTAAGGCACTGCACCAGTGAGTATACGGCCGTTTGCTACTAAGGTGGGTGTCGCTTCTACGCCTAGCTCCAAAGCTCGGTCAATGTCGCGTTGCAAAGCAAGCTGAGCTTCTTGGCTGTAAAGATCCATCTTAAACCTGTCTACATCCAAGCCAAGCTCCCTGGCAATGTCAACTAACACGTCGAAGTCGGCAACATTTCTGCACAAAGTTAGGTGTGCCTCCTGAGCTTTATCGAAGTAATTCCAGTGCATTTCTTGACCACCTTGCATTTCAGCTGCTTTGCAGGCCAATAGAGCTGGAGTGGAGTAGGGGTAGTCAAAATCCCTTTGCTCCATGAGTTCTGCGTTTATGCGGTGCTCGTCATCATTCATGTTGGCGGCTTTCCAGTGGTTAAGTATGTCTTTCTTGCCTTTTTCCTTGCTGCCAAACATGTGGGCAATGTCCTCTGGCTGGGGAGCCAGCGGAAAGCTGCGGTGTATCACTTGAATATCAAGGAACTCCTCAGTTAAACGCCTTAAGCGTGGGGAGAGGGCATAGCACCAGGCACAAAGAACATCGTGGAAGAACTCTATTTCCATTCAGCTAATGCCTCCTTTAAGAAGCTTAATATCTTCATACTTTACCGCATTTTATGTAAGTTTATACCCAGTTAACCGTCTGATGCCGCTGCCCTCTCATCATGTTGTCTTATCTTCTTGGTACCATGGAGGTGCTGAAATATTCAACAACCTGTGTAAGTTCTTCTGTTGGTAATTGCCCGGGATTCTTGTTGTCACATGCTTTTTGCAAAGTTCCCATGAGAACGTCTCCAATGAGTATGCCGTCAACGCTGTCAGCGTTGTTGATAAGCTGCTTTGCAAATGCTAGTTCTCTCAGCTCAATGCCCAGACAAACAGGCAGTTTTGTAATCTGTTTGATCTGGTTTGCAAAGTCATTAAGCTGGTCAACGAACGCTCTTTGGTTTTCTCCCGGTGCCATCATCAAATAGACAAACCCTCCACCACTTTCCACAATAGCCTTTATCCTTTCCATGGGTGCGGGAACTACTATGGGTATGAGTGGCACGTCAATGGTGTCCAGTTTTGACTTCAATGCACCGTTTTCTTCAAGCGGCAAATCGGGAACCACAACTCCGTCTATGCTGGCTTCTTTGCACCCCTCTACGAACCTGTCTTCGCCATAACCGAATATGGTGGTGTAATAGGCTCTGAGCAGCAGGGGCAGGGTAGTGCTCATTCTTAGTTCTTTCAGAGCTTGAAAGAACTTTTCCACAGTGAAACCATTCTCTACGGCTCTTTTGGAAAGCACTTGAACTATGGGGGCGTCTCCCACCGGGTCTAAGAAAGGGATTCCCACTTGCACCATGTCAGCACCGCCCTTTTCCAAAGCTTGGACGATATCACTGAGGCTCTGTAGGTCCGGATAACCTGCTGTGATGTAGGCAATGAGCGCTTTTCTGTCTTCACGTTGCATTTCCTCAAAGGTTTTTTGTAATCTGGTGTTCTTGTTTTCCATGGCATGATCCTCCTTTGTTTCCACCTAAATTTCCTCAATGCCTTTCATTTTTGCCACTTGCTGGACGTCTTTGTCTCCTCTGCCTGACAGGTTTACCACGATGATTTTGTCTTTACCAAGCTTTGGTGCCAGTTTTACAGCATAAGCCAGAGCATGAGAACTTTCCAAGGCTGGGATGATACCTTCTACACGGGATAGGAGTTCAAAGGCTGCCAATGCTTCCTCGTCCGTGGCGCTTTCGTATTTGGCTCTGCCTATGTCTTTTAGGTAGCTGTGTTCAGGCCCCACGCCCGGGTAATCAAGGCCGGCAGCCACGGAGTAAGGTTCTGTGATTTCACCATCTGGACTCTGCAAAAGGTATGTCTTCATGCCATGAATGATGCCCACAGTGCCTCTGTTGAATGTGGCTGCGTGCAAGTTTGTGTCCAAGCCTTTGCCGGCTGCCTCAACACCGATGAGCTGAACTTGAGTGTCTTTCACAAATGGATAGAATATGCCAATGGCATTGCTGCCTCCACCTACACAAGCAAGGACATAATCTGGGAGGCGCCCCTCTTTCTGAAGTATTTGCTCCCGAGCTTCTTCCCCGATGATTTTTTGGAACTCCCTAACCATGAGCGGGTAAGGGTGTGGTCCCACCGCTGATCCGATGAGGTAAAATGTGTTGTCAATGTGCTCAACCCAGTCTTTTATTGCCTCGTTCACAGCGTCTTTGAGTGTGGAGCTCCCCGAAGTCACGCTTCTCACCTTGGCTCCTAAAAGTTCCATGCGAAAAACGTTCAAACGCTGCCTCTGCACGTCTTCCGCTCCCATGAAAATTTCACATTCCATACCGAACAGTGCTGCCACTGTGGCCGTAGCAACACCGTGCTGCCCGGCACCGGTCTCTGCGATGATGCGCTTCTTTCCCATGCGTTTTGCCAGTAGGGCTTGCCCCAGTGTGTTGTTGATTTTGTGCGCACCAGTGTGGTTCAGGTCTTCTCGCTTCAAGTAAATCTTTGCTCCACCCAGCTGTTTTGTCAGGTTCTCAGCGTAGTAAAGTGGGGTAGGTCGTCCATCGTAGTCATGTAGGTAATAGCGGTATTCTTCTATGAACTGCTGATCATTTCTCGCCTTGTTGAACTCTTTTTCCAGTTCAATGAGTGCCTGCATAACTGCTTCGGGTACGTATTGTCCTCCAAACTCGCCGAACTTCGCCTTTTCATTGGTAATCATGGATAAAAGACCTCCCTTTTATTGGAAAACTCACGCCTGATTGGCCATTAGATGCTCCACCGCTCGCATTTGTCATGCACAAAGTCTGGACTGAGTCAGTGGAAACAAACGTTTTTGTTGAGCTGTTTACAAAGGCTGAAAAATTAAGTCGCATGTGTGGTTTATTGGTATAACTCATACTGAAAAACTTACGTAATCCGGAGAGTGTAAACGCTTCTAAATACGGTTCAAACGTCTTTGGGAAACAGAAAATGCTTTGCTTTTCTAACGGGAAAAGAGTATTATGCGCTGCGCCAGCGCCAAAGGAGGTGAGTCGTTCTGTGCCACTTTAGAGTGGCCTCCGATGAAACAATGGGATTCTGTGGGGTGGAACTGCTTCTTGCAGTCGAGTAACGTTCTCTGACTGCGAGTACTGTAAACCGCATTAAAGGTCACCTCCTAAAGGTTTATTAGAGGTTACTATAAGGCAAAAGATCGCAAAGGAGGTTAAGGTAGTATTAAGGAGAACATGCACTTTCTAATGGACTTCTCACACTTTCCTTTTTAGGATGACCACTGGAAGTTAATCAGTAACTGGGTTACTTCGCTCACCTCCTTTGCATTTCTTATTGCGGTTACTGCTTCCTCACTGCCCAACAACTGAGCAAGCTCAGCGAGCATTTGTATGTGTGATGTGTTATCGGTGGCGCAAAACGAAACCACAATGTCCACGGGGTCATTTTCCTTGTTACCGAACTCCACAGGGGTTTCCAGCGTTACCAAACTCAAGCCTGGTTTTAAAACACCTGCTTCAGGCCTTGCGTGGGGCATGGCAATGCCGGGTGCTATGACGCTGTATGGGCCGAGCTGCTTTACTGTTTCGACCATGGCCTCAATGTAACTTGGTTTGGCAAATCCTGCATTTACTAAGAGCTCCCCACCCATACGTACAGCTTCTTGCCAATCTGTTACCTGAGCTTTAATACGAATCGCTTTTTCAGTGAGGATGTTTTCAAGCACGGCGTACCTCCCAATAAAAGTTTATCCAGATTAATTCTAACAGGGAAACGTTTGCACGCCGTGCTAAAGGGCCTCACAAATTACGTTTTGCGTTGCATCAAGTCCGGCTGAGGTTTTGGTTCTTCCTTTAGGGTGCCGTTCAATGTAACCTGCAAAAGCAATGCTGTTAAGATCACGAATGTGCTATTTACAGCTAAGATGGCTTTGAGAGGAGAGGTAAAAAGCGTAGTGGGAACCAATATGGTGAAAGGCTTTAGGAGCCTAAACAGGTTAAATTCCCATAAAATTGGTGAAAAGACAACAAAATCGAAAGCAAGTTCAAAGCCGCATAAACAGGCTCCCACTGCCAAAGGTATTATGGGATCATCGCTTTTGGAAGAGGCAGCCAGTACAATGGATGTCAAAAACAGCAAACCAATGTACTGCAATACAAAGCTGAAAAGGTAGAATTGCGCATTTGTCATAACGACGCCAGAGTTCCCTAACTCAAAGACACGCTGAGTGAAGTTAGGTGGTGTTTTGCTAAACAGTGATATGAAAAGCGTGAAGACATAGCCGGCGCTGCACAGGACGAGGATGTAAAGAAGCGCTGCTTGTACCTTGCATACTTTCCAAGCGTGTTTGCCGTAGAAGCATGTGTCACCTATTTCTTCCACGCCACTTTTCTTATCCCCCGCGAAAATTGGCGAAATAACCAATAATATGGCTGCCATTAAAAAGAAAGGCATGTAAAGGTTGGTCAAGGTAACAAAAATGTCCCCGTTGATAACCTGCATCCACGTATCCCTAAAGTTTCCCGAGAAGCAAGCACCAAATGCGAACACCATGTAGGCTAAGAAGATAAGTAGTGTCCCGCCGTCTGTTACGAGTGCCCACAGCTCAGTACGGAATAAATGTCCTCGACTGCCCCTTTTGTTGTTCATGCGCCCATCTCCTTACGTGTATAGAAGAAGTAATTCAAAATGATAGCAACAATAAAGATAATTGCTTGGGCCACGATGGTTAGCTTAGCAGTGGGGATGGCACTGTTTCCAACAATGAACACCTTTGCATTTCCCAAAACATCAGTGAGTGACATCAATGAGAACGTGCTGAGTTCGCCGGGCAAAGAAGCAAAGGAGCTTATAAAGCCTCCTTCGAAGGTGTTTGACCAAATGGCACCTAGAGCGAAATAAACACCTGAAAGAAACAAACTGACCAAGCTGCTTCTGCAGAAGGATGATATGCACAGTGTAACTGCTGTGAGCACTATTGCTCCAAGTAAAGAGCCTATGAGCTGACAAACGTAAAACTGCAGAGCCCACATGGTGTTAGGCATCATGTAAAAAGTAGTCAGACTATTAACGGGAGTGTTCTTAAAAGGTAAGCCATAGACATGCATGTAAAGAAGCGCTGCAAAACTTTGGAATATGAGCACGCACAAACTGGCAAATAAGCAACTTGCCAACAGCTTG
>DUSQ01000023.1 GCA_012842545.1 Coprothermobacter sp. | reverse complement strand
CAGGCTTCCTCAATTTGACTTCTTAAGGACGCGGGAAATTACTTGTTCTGGAAGTTGGCTACCTGAACAGCTAATGCAATAGAATACAGCTTGCTTTCGGCTGTATCTGCACGACTTGTTAAAACCACGGGTGCTTTGGCTCCCACCACTATGCCTGCCATACTGGCACCCGCTGCATAGGTAAATGATTTGTAAAGGATGTTACCCGCTTCAATATCAGGCACTAGCAAAATGTCGGCAGCACCAGCAACAGGGGATTTTATGCCTTTATGCTCAGCAGCTTCTTTGGAAATTGCGTTGTCTAAAGCCAAAGGTCCGTCAACTACGCAATTCCTTATCTGGCCTCTTTCGCTCATTTTTGCCAGGATTGCTGCCTCGACGCTGGACACCATATCGGGATTAACAGTTTCTACTGCTGACAGCGCTGCCACTTTTGGTGTTTCGATTCCCAATGCTCGTGCTACCATGACAGCATTCTCTATGATGGACACCTTTTGCTGGAGATCTGGTGCGATGATCATGGCTGCATCAGTTAGGATGATGAAATGATCGAATGCGGGAACTTGGAAAACACCAACGTGGCTAAGTAAACTCTTGTCTTTCCTGAGTCCTATCTCCTTATCTAAAATGGCTCTGAGATAATCAGCTGTATGAATTAGCCCTTTCATTACGACTTGTGCTTTTCCGCTACTTACCAGCGACACAGCCGTTCTCGGTGTGTTTTCAAGGTCGGGTTCGTCGATGATCTCAACCTTACTCATGTCCACGCTTAACTGCTGACACTTCTGCTGGATTTCTTTGCCATTGCCTACTAAATAAAACTGGGCGATACCTTCTTCGGTTGCCATCTTCACTGTCTCAATAACTTCCATGTCGTTCGCCTGAGCCACGGCGACTTTTACGGGGTTCGCTTTCTTTACGGACTCCAATAGCTCGTCGAAATTCTTCAACGGGCTCACCTCCTAAGTGTGTTTTGTGTATTTTCTTCTAAAGCACCACAACTATTGTGATGTAACGTACACTTTCTTCCTTCATTATTATAAGCCTTTGCGGAGCTGTGCTTCTCTGATAAGAGGCGTGGCATCATATTCTTAAGTAAGCGTAGTTCCATGGGTTTAAAGGAGGTGCAGCCATATGAAGATCGGATATGTGCAGTTCAAGCCGAAATTTGGTGATAAGGAATACAATGTCTCTAAAATGATTGATATGGCTTCAGCCTTGGATGCACAGGTTATTGTATTCCCAGAGCTTGCAAATACTGGTTACGTCTTTAGAAGCAAGGGTGAAGTGGCAGCTTTAGCTGAATCTTCTGATGGTCCTTCAATAAGGAAGATGCAAGAGTTTTCTAAGAAAAAGCAAGCACTCATAACTTTCGGTTTTGCTGAACGTGATGGAGATAGTTTTTACAATTCGGCAGCTGTTTTGACTCCTGAGGGGCAGGTTAGAGTTTATCGTAAGGTTCATTTGTTCAACGAGGAAAAGCTGTACTTCCAGAGGGGGGAGAAGTTTTTTACCTTTACTTGGCGCGGATTTGTTTTCGGGGTTATGATCTGCTTCGACTGGATCTTCCCCGAAGCCATGCGCACGCTGGCTCTCATGGGAGCTCAAGTTGTGCTTCATCCAGCGAACTTGGTTTTACCTTATTGCCAGGATGCCATGATCACACGCTGTATTGAAAACAGGGTATTCGAGATAACAGCTAATAGGATAGGCACAGAAAGGGGTCTTAAGTTTACTGGAGCAAGCCAGATTACCGCTCCCGGAGGTGTTATTCTGTATAGAGGGACAAGAACTAAAGAAGAAGCTGTGGCAGTTGAGATTGATCCTGAGTTGGCTTTGCAGAAAAGCATAAACAATTTTAACGATCTTTTCAAAGATAGGCTTCCCATTGCTTACAAGCTTTCATAGGCATTTATAGTGTGCTGCAAAAGGGAGTGTGAGAACGTTGAATGTGCTTCTTGTAGGTGCTGAGTGTGATCCTTTTGTGAAAGTGGGTGGGTTGGCTGATGTATTGGGTGCTTTGCCTAAGTACGTGAATCGTCACGGGGTGGACGCAGCCACTGTTATACCGCTTTACCAATCTATTGATAAAGAGTGCTGGAACTTAAGAGAAGATGGAACCTTAAATGTGGAAACAGGTGCCGGGACTTTACTCTTTAAAGTGTTTAAACATGTTGACCAAGATGGTATTGTGCACTATTTCATCGCTCAGGAAAAGTACTTTTGCCGAAACAATGTTTATGGTGAGAAAGACGATGCAGAACGGTTCTTCGCATTTAGCATGGCTGCATTAGAGCTTGCGAGAAGGGAGAAATTTGATATCCTTCATGCCAATGACTGGCATACCGCTGTAGTTCCTGTGTTGGTGAAACAAAATGAGCTTCATTTCAAAACTGTATTTACCATACATAATCTGGCTTACCAAGGCTTATGTAATCGATCGCTTGGTGAGTTCTTACAACTGAAACCTGACATGGAATCTTTGTTGCTGCAGGACAAAGATTCCATGAATCCCATGAAAGGTGGCATATTATTTGCTGACTACGTTACCACCGTAAGTCCTACTTATGCTAAGGAAATCCTTTCGCCAGAATACGGCATGGGATTAGAGAACGTGCTGGCCCAAAGAAAAGATAACCTTGTGGGTATTCTCAACGGAATTGATGTGGAACTTTACAATCCGGCAACAGACCCTCATATTTACGTAAATTTCACAAGCGAATGGGAAAAGAAGTATGAGAATACGAAAGCTCTTAGGAAGGAACTTAACTTGGAGGACGGGCATTATCCACTGATCGGTTTAGTCAGCAGATTCGTGGAGCAGAAGGGAATCGATTTAGTGGCATGTGCGTTGGATGGCATCGTGGACGCGGGTGCACAGCTTGTTGCGCTTGGCACAGGAGATAAGGAATATGAGGAATTACTTTCAAAGAAAGCACGTGAGTACCCTCATATGGTTTCTGTGAACATAACTTTTGATCCTAAACTTGCGCAGCGAATTTACGCGGGTAGCACACATTTTCTTATGCCTTCTAGGTTCGAACCTTGTGGACTGGGACAGATGATTGCACTCAGATATGGCAGTGTTCCCATTGTCAGACGCACTGGTGGGCTGGCAGACACGGTATTTGACGTTGACAGCGAACCAAACGGGAACGGTTTTGTGTTTGACGAAGCCACTGCGGATAGTGTCTTGGGAGCTGTGAAGAGAGCGGTTTCTTACTACAAGGATGAACGAATGCATAAGAATCTTTTCCAAAGGGCTATATCATCTGATGTTTCATGGGATAAATCGGCTAGAGCATATGTTGAGCTTTATGAAAGAGCGTTTTACAGCTGACACTGGGGCTTAAGAGGCATGACTGAGTTTAGAAAAGATATGCTTACCAATACATGGATTATCATGGCTCCCGAGAGAGCCAGAAGGCCCATGGATGTTAGTCAAGGGTCTTATTTGATGGAAGAGTTGACCCAGTGGGATCAGTATTGCCCATTTTGTCCGGGTAACGAGCTAATGACTCCACCAGAGGTGCTTGCATACAGGAAGCCGGGTACAGGCTCTAACCAAGAGGGCTGGACACTAAGGGTAGTTAGAAATAAGTACCCCGCACTTTCGCCCAGTGCTGAGCCCAAGACGGTGAAGAAAGAAGATCTGCGGGAAAGGATAGAGGGTTTTGGATATCATGAGGTTGTCATTGAAACCACGTCGCACTCACGAGATTTCGCTCAGATGGACATCGGTGAAATTGAAGATGTTATTTGGGCCTGGCGAGATAGGCTGTTGTCGCTTAGAGCTGATAAACGTGTAAGGTACGCTTTGGTTTTTAAAAACTACGGACACAACGCAGGAGCTTCTTTAGGGCACCCACACAGCCAGATTATCGCCACTCCCATGGTCCCGAAAAAGATAAAAGAAGAAGTAGACAGCATGAGGACTTATTACGAGAACACAGGGGAATGTCTGCTTTGCGCAATGTTACATGATGAGAAGACCGATGGGAAAAGAATTGTTGAGGAAAATGAAAGCTTTACTGCTTATTGCCCCTATGCATCTGCCAGTGCTTATGAAATAATGATCGTACCGAACCAGCATGCTTCCGAGTTTATACAGATTAATGGCGTCGCGGTGAAGGATCTTTCCCAGATGTTCTGGAGTGTTTCTCGACGTCTGAATGCGGTTGTGGGAGGGCTTGTGCCCTATAACTTGTGGATTCACAATAATCCATGGTGGCAAGACTGTGATACAAGCTTCTTCCACTGGCACATTGAACTAGTACCCAGATTAACTCAATTGGCTGGATTCGAGGTTGGGAGTGGGTTTTTCATCAATCACACCCTTCCAGAAGAAGCAGCGCAAAAATTGACTTCGATTGAGATAGCTTAGTAGCTGTCAGTATATAAAAACACGCTTAATGCCTTTTTGTTGGCATTTTTTCTCCTTTGCTCTTCTAACGTTTTTCGCTATAATTTAAGTTCATTTTTTAAATTACTGTAAAGAAAGAATTCAAACGATGAAGGAGGCCATCCATGGAGAGTGAGGCGAGAGGACAATGGGGTTCACGTATCGGTTTTGTCCTGGCTGCAATTGGTTCTGCAGTAGGTCTTGGGAACATTTGGCGTTTCCCGTATCTGACCTACAAAAACGGTGGCGGAGCCTTCCTGATTCCTTATTTGATTGCCGTACTCACAGTAGGTATTCCGTTAATCATGCTTGAGGTTTCACTGGGTCACAAAACTCAAGGTTCAGCCCCGGTTGCTTTTAGTAAAACCGACAGAAGGTTTTCCTGGCTGGGTTGGTGGCAACCGCTGAATTCACTGGTCATTCTTGTGTACTACAGTGTGATCATTGGGTGGGCATTAAACTACATCGTGTTCTCTTTTACGCAGGCTTGGGGAAGTGATCCTAACAGTTACTTCTACCAATCTTTCTTGGGTATTACAAGTGGCCCGTTTGACATAGGTGGGATTCGGTGGACCATATTCATTGCCATGACTGTGATATGGTTCTTGAACTGGTTCATTGTCTACAGCGGTGTGCAGAGTGGAATCGAAAGAGCTAACAAAATCATGATGCCTCTTCTTTTTCTCATGATGTTGGTGCTCATGGTACGTGGCGTAACTTTGCCTGGCGCTACGGTTGGGTTGGAGCAGTACTTGCATCCGGATTTTTCGAAGATTCTCAATGCTCAAGTCTGGATTGACGCCTTTGGACAAGCTTTCTTTAGTTTGAGCGTGGCCATGGGTGTTTACTGCGCTTATGGGAGCTACCTTCCTAAGAAGTCAGATATTACGAACAATGCGTTTATTACCGGTTTCGCTGACACCGGTTTCGCATTTTTGTCAGGATTAGCTGTGTTCTCCATACTCGGTTTCATGTCGACTCAGTCTGGTGTTCCATTTACTGAAGTGGTAACCCAAAGCATTGGTCTGGCTTTCGTAGCCTTTCCGCAGGGGATAAGCATGATGCCAGTTGTGCCGTGGCTTTTTGGGTTGTTGTTCTTTGGGTGTCTGCTCTTTGGCGGACTGACTTCAAGTATTTCCATGGTTGAATCATTTTCAGCTGGCGTCATAGATAAGACTGGATATAACCGCAAAGTTGTGGTGACTTTAACTTGCCTGTTTGGTTGGTTAGTCAGTATCCTATTTGCTACTGGAGCTGGTCTTTACATTCTTGATATCGTAGATCACTTTATCAACGCTTACTGCGTGGTATTGGCTGGTTTAGCAGAAGCTATTGCCGTCGGTTGGTTCTTGGGTCCTCAAAAGCTCAGACAGCACTTTAATGCCGTTTCTG